>JAOTSC010000006.1 GCA_030247525.1 bacterium
GGCTCGTCCTCTTCGATCCAAAGTGGTTCCCCTTTACGCTGGGGAATCGGAACGGGTATCAACTCGCTGACAAATTCTTCCTTTGCATTGACGGCATTTTGGTGGCTGCGTACCGCAAATTCATCCTGCATATCGCGGGTGATATGCGGATATTTCTCAGCGAGGTTTTCGGCGGTTTCGCCCATCGCTTCGGGAGGAAATCGTTTTGCCAGCAAAGGGTTCGTGAACCGCCATCCCAATGCGGTGTCGAACATGGTCACATTGCCCCGAGGTTGATTGTCGATCGGTTTCGGCATTGCCCACGGTGCGCGGGTCATCGATTCCACACCGCCGGCTATCAGCAAATCGCCGTCGCCGCAACGAATCGTCCGGGCGGCTAAATTGACCGCTTCCAGCGAACTGGCACATAATCGGTTCACGGTTACCGCTGGTACTTCATTGGGCCAACCGGCAAGCAGAACCGCCATTCGCCCAACATTCCGGTTATCTTCCCCGGCTTGATTTGCACAACCCCAAATCACTTCGTCAACGAGTGCCGGATCGAACTGTGTCTGCTCTTGCAGGTCGTGTAATACGAGTGCAGACATATCATCCGGTCGTACCGATTTCAGCACACCAAACAGTTTTCCGATAGGAGTGCGGCGCGCTGACAAAATGAAAACTTCACGATCTGACATTATTTAGATTCCTTACAGGATTGCGACAATGTACGCTCATCACATCGGCGATTCAATTCTATTGGAGGCAGCTTTACATGAAGTATGAATAGCAAGATAGCTTCACGAAACAGAAAGTGGTCGTGATTTACTACGCGACAGTCTGGTTACTCCCGAATTGAGAATCGAAATGTTAAGATTGTTGCAGACAGATACAATCGCTTCGTATCATGTAACCAAGCTATTTGCCTGAATAAACGATGCCGGAGGTTTCATGGCAGATTCACCAGATGCGAATCTACCACCGAGTAAGTTCTCTTCGAAGCAAACGCAACAACTGGAAGTCCTTCGGATTGCCGCAGATATCGCTCCATTTATCGAATTCTGGGTGGACAAGTCGGGTTTACTTGTATACGTCAATCGGTATGTTGAACAAATCCTTCAGTTAAACCGCGAACAAATCATTGGTCGATACTTTTGGGAGATCGACGATTACTATGACCACGATAAATGGAAAACGATTTGGATTCAATTAAAACACCATAACCATACCGTCTTTGAAAATAAAATTACCATCGACGAGAAGAATGTAGGGGTTTATGAAACCCATGCTACTCTTGTTAACGATGGTGAGACTGCTATCGCTGTCTGCATCTCTTTCGATATCACCAAACGGAAAGCAACTGAAATTGCGCTGCGGGACAGTGAAGCGCGCCATCGTCTGTTGATAGAAAATTCTGCTGACCCGATTTTCATACATGCCGATGGAGTAATCTGCTATGCAAATCCGGCAACGGCAACCGCAATTGGAGTCGATGATTCGATAGAACTCATCGGGATGAACACACTCGACATCATCCATCCTCACGACCGTCCTTTTATTGAAAAGCTTTTACTTCTACATCAAAGAGTCCAACTGCCCGATAACAAGGCCGAATTTCGATTACTACATCGCAACGGTTCTTCGAGCTACTATGAAATGGCTTGCTCCTCGATCTTCATCGACGATGAACCCGCCGTCCAAGTAACAACCCGTGACATCAACGACCGAAAGAAAGCATCCGAATTATTACAATCAAGCCACAACCGGTTGATTGCATTGTATCAGCTCAGCCAAAAAAGCCATCTTGGCGAGCAGGAATTAATCGAGTATGCCATCAATGCGGCGATACGTCTAACAGGAAGCACTGTCGGATACATCAACTTTGTCGAAGCGGTTAATACTACGTTGGGTGTGTTTACATGGTCGAATGGGGCTTTAGAGCGTCGTGACGCATCGGAGAATCAAAAAAGCTTTTCTTCAGATGTAGCCCGAATCTGGGGAGATTGTGCCCGTACTAAAAAACCAGTCATTCATAACGACTTTGTAGATGAACTAGCGAACCAGCGACAATCGGATGGGCAGGTCGCACTCAAGCGCCATCTGAGCGTACCGGTAGTCGAGGGAAACCGGGTTGTCATCGTCACTGGCGTCGGAAACAAAGAGGAACCGTACGATGATTCCGACGTTTTGCAAATGCAGTTGTTTGCCGATGGCCTTTGGAAACTATTAGTTCAAAAACGGATTAGCGACAAACTGCTGAAAAGCGAAGAGAACTACCGCCTCTTGTTCCACAGCATGAAAAACGCCTTTACACTTAACGAGATAATACTTGACGATGAAGGGATACCAAACGATTTTCGGATAATCGAAGCAAATGCGGCATTTGCCTCAATGTATCATGTTATGGTCGATCAGGTAATCGAACGAACGTACCGGGAACTTAATCCTACAATCGACTTGGAGTGGATTGCGGTCTGTGGAGAAGTCGCTTTAACTGGAATACCGCGAAATTTAGAATGGAGCTCACTACGAACACAAAGTAATTTTGATTTCTATATCTATTCGCCGTCACCCGGTCGTTTTGCTGTTATCAGCTCGGATATCACTGAGCGAAAGCGAGCGGAAACGGAGAAGCAATGCCTTACCGAACAACTGCAACATGCCCAGAAATTAGAAGCGATTGGTCAGCTTGCCGGTGGTGTTGCACATGATTTCAATAATTTACTCATGCCGATTTTAGGGTACTCGGAAATTCTCCAGATGAGTATGCCGAAAGACAGTCCCTTACAAAGCGAAGTACAGGAGATTTTCCGGGCAGCCGAGCGGGCACGCGATTTAACCAGACAGTTACTAGCGTTCAGTCGACGTCAAACCCTCGAAATGAAAGATATCCGGTTAAACGATGTCATTCGAAATTTTGAAAAAATCCTTCGCCGAACAGTGCGCGAGAACATCCGATTAACTATAGCTGTTCCCGAAACTCCATATACTGTCCGTGGTGATACCGGACAAATCGAACAGATATTGATGAACCTTGTTGTGAATGCGAAAGATGCTTTGCCCGATGGTGGCACGATTACAATTACGCTATATTTGCAGTCATTTTCCGAAAAAGAAGTAACAAATCAAACGGCAAAACCGGGTGACTATGCCGTCGTTGCCGTCACTGATAATGGAACAGGTATTGCACCAGAGCTACAAAAGAAAATTTTTGAACCGTTCTTTACCACCAAAGCAAAAGGACAGGGTACCGGTCTGGGGCTCTCCACAGTGTTCGGTATCGTCGAGCAACACTTGGGATTTATTCAGTTAATAAGCGAACCCAATAAGGGAACTTCTTTTCGGATATGTTTACCATTACTCCCAACTGAATCGGAAGTCGATCAGGTCAGCGGCGATCAGCCAATTATCAAAGGGGGAACCGAAACTATTCTATTGGTGGAGGATGAGCAAGTTGTCCGGGATATGACCGAGCGCTTATTAAGAATTTTAGGTTACAAAGTAATCTCGACTGACAGTCCAGAAACCTGTCTAAGCCATCCTGAAATATACTCCCGTCACATCGATTTAATGGTGACCGATGTTATCATGCCAATGATGAACGGAAAACAGCTGTATGATTATATAAAATCCTTCCGTCCAACAATGAAGGTGCTCTATATGTCAGGGTACACATCGGAAATTTTGGAGTTCGACGAAGAGATTGTGAATGGGGCAAACTTCCTCCCGAAACCCTTTAATCTGGAAACGTTAGCCACGAAAGTACGGGAAGTTCTCCGCAACTCTTAGTCTACCTGTCCGCATGATTATTCAGAGATGATCCTCTTAGCTTTCTTTGAAACGCACTCAATACTCCAGTGAACAAAAATCCATCTTGGAAAAACAAATTCACGCGCTTAGCGCGATTCCCATTGCCGCCCTCCGAACAAGCAACGGAGCGGGACGATACCGCGGATCACCGGTTTCCCGCAAAAGTCCGGTCAATACATCGAGAACAAATTGCGTCCCTAACTCGTCGCCCCATGCCAATAGACCCTTCGGATAATTCACCCCAAACAACATCGCTTGATCCAATTCGCTTGCGGATGCCAACCCTTCCTGCAAGGCAAAGCATGCTTCATTTACTAGCATTGCCAGCGTTCGCGGCAACACTCCGCCCGCCCGGTCACCGATAACTTCCATCGGAATACCCAGCAAACCGAGTTTTTCCTTGGCGGTAGCAATGGCAGCATCTGAGGAGATTTCCGTACGGGTAAACTCAAGATTGTATTTGCCAAGCGGAGGGCAAACCGCCATCCCCACCACCCGCTCAGGGTGTTTGCATAACGGAGTGTATTGGGCTGCCGAAGCCGCAACGATGTTTGCTACAATCGGTGCGCGAAGATCCATGTGCGATTCGAACAACCAAAGCTTTTGTAAGATGTTCGATTCCCAATCGGTATCGACTACCAGTGCGATTTCTACTTCCTGCAGCGAATGCAAAGGTGCGCGGTCAATCGCGACCGTCGAGATATTTTTCCCGCGTAAGTAAGTTTCCCACGGTTCACGGTTTTCTGCCGAACCCAACAATCCCCAAAGCGACATTTCTTCTCCCAAACTCGTAAGGTAAAAGTTCAATGAAGGTTTCTAACTAAACATGTTCACATAATAGTGCACTGGTAGTCGCGGGCTTTAGCCCGCGCGATACTAAATTTCAAGAATCGCAGGCTAAAGCCTGCGGCTACCATAGAGTCAAAGGTTTCGTCAATACTCGTAAAAACCGCGACCGGTTTTCCTGCCGAGCAGTCCGGCATTCACCATCGCCGTTTGCAGCGGATGCGGACGGAACCGCGGCTCTTGAAAGAAGCCATCGTACACGGCATTCGTCGCCGCATAATTGACATCGATGCCGATTAAATCCATCAGCTCGAATGGTCCCATTTTGAATCCCGCCGCCTTGAGAATCCGATCCACCGTGGGAATGTTAGCGATACCGTCGCCGACTATCCGCAACGCTTCGCCATAGTACGGCCGGGCAATCCGGTTGACGATAAAACCGGGGGAATCTTTCGCCACGACCGGTATCTTCTTCCACCGTTTCATTGTGTCGACCAGCATTGGCAACCGTTCGCGATTGCTGCGGATGCCCGGAATTACTTCCACCAATTTCATCGCCGGTACCGGATTAAAAAAGTGTAATCCGTAGAACCGTTCGGGGTGTTCCAGTACCGACGCTAATTTGTTGACCGAGAGCGATGAGGTGTTCGTTGCTATTATCGCGTCGCTTGCTACCCACCGTTCGAGATTCTTGAACAACTCGTTTTTGATCTCATAGCTTTCCGGCGCTGCTTCAATTACCAGGTCGCAACCGTCCAATTGCGACAACTGCGAAACAAACGAACAGCACAACAGACATGCCTCAACCGCTTCGGGTTCGATTGTGCCGCGCTCTGCCGCCTTAGCGAAGACCTTCCTCAAATCGAGGATTGCCCGTTTGAGTTGTTCTTCTTTTACGTCGAAAAGAACGATGGTTTCACCCGCCATTACCGCCACTGCCGCAATGCCGACCCCCATCGTTCCCGATCCACAGATGCCTACTTGCATGTCACGTCCCTCTTAACTGCTGTCTGCTTACCAAGACAAAAAGATCTGTTTGTCCGAGAATACCCGCGAAGATACAATGAAATGGGGGCTCTTGCGAGTCCCCCGGTTCCATCGAACGATTTTTTTACTTCTTATCACTAATGTGCCAATTTGCCGAAGAAACCGTCGGTGCCGCAAACAAATATCCCTTGAGTCGGTTCGACGGCGATGTCGCGGATTTCGTGGTCGACATCGGCGATTAAGAACCAATTCTGTTTGTCAAAGCTTTGCCAAATTCTGCCGTGACGTTCATCATCGGGGTTGTAAAAGCCGGAAATTGCAACATAGCCATCGTTTGGTACTTCGATAATTCGGTTGATCCGTTCCGACACTAACGCTGGGATGTTCGCCCGCTCCCACGACCCGCCGAAATTGTAGCTGCGCAAAATCGTTCCGTTGGAACACCCCATCATCATCTCATCGGCACCAAAAAACAAGATATCATTTGGAGTCGCCTCAATCGCGATTGGACCATTCCAGAGATTGCCGTTGTCGTAGGTACGGAATGCTTGGACACCGGTTGCGATATAACCCCGCCGGGCATTGGGGAAGAATTCGATAGAATAGAATCCCGTAACCGAAGTACCGCCAAACTGGTCATATAGAATCCAACTTTCGCCCTCATCCGCTGAGACATAGGGTCCGACATTGGAACCAAGCGCCCAGATGCGGTTATTACCATCGATTTTTGCGTGGTGGAATTGTTGCCCGGGATCGCCTTGGCGTTTAATAATCCAATCATCGCCAAAGTTAGAACGATAGATTGTACCTTCCTCGCCAAAGACAAATGTATAATTGCCGTGTTTCAGGATATCCCAAACGGTTGTGTTGGTCGGTAACTCAATCGCCTGAAGTCCGAACCGGGGATCGCCGCGATACAAGTAACCATCGTCGCCAGCGAGGTAAATCACATTGCTGATTGCACGAATAACATTCAAGTGTTGGCTCGTGGGAGCTGTTAGATGCTGCAATTGCAATGTATCGGCGGGTTCCGGGAGGATAGGATTGCTTTCGTGCTTATTCGGCTTACAGCCGGAGGCAAGGAAAAGTATCGATAGAGCGATTACGATGACCGCCGCGATATCGCGACGCCAGTTAGAATGAATGCTGCACCAAGTATCGTGTTCCATGCGATCACCTCATCTAAAACTAACCATGCAAAAAACACACCCCAAACCACATTTAAATATACAACCATTCCAGTTCGTGCGGCCCCCCGGTGCTTCAATAGCCATGACCATAAACTAAAGCCGATTACAGTCGAAGCCAAGCCCAAAAATGCCACACACGACCAAGCGACGATATCCGTGGGAATCCGGTCGGGAAACGTAAACGGATAGGTCGGCAACAACAATACCGTTCCGATAACGACCGCCACTGCCGGTGCCGCCATTGATCCGGCGCGTTTTGCAACATCGTGGATAAGCAGCGTATACAAAGCCCAACTGAACGGACATAGTAAGATAACAAAGACCCCAGTCAATGCCGTCGTATCAAAACCAAATCTATTACGCGACAGAGTTAGGATAATCACACCGAGAAAAGAGACCCCCGCCCCGAGAAAGAACCGCTTCGATACTTTTTCCCCGCGAAAGAGAATCGCACCGCCGATGATGAAGGCGGGATTCAGCGATATAACCAAACTTGCCAATCCGGCGCCGACTCGGGTTTCACCGGTATTGAGGGCGATATTGTATAAAGCGGTGGCGCTGAGTCCGGCGATGGTGAGTTTCAACCATTCCATTTTCGTGAGGGTAAGCAGAGTATCGCGATGACGCCAACTAATCCAGAGAAAGATTGGGATGGTGGGAATAAAACGGGCGAGCACCAGTTGCCATGGAGTAAACGCCTCGAGCGCAATTTTAATGAATGCGAAAGCCGATCCCCAGATGGCGGTTAGTAGAAGAATCGCGCCAATCTCGACCTGTCGGGAAGCTTTCAAAAGATATTCCAGAGCAGCGGCAATAGCGAGGATACACCGATAACAAGGAGGATGGGTACCAATTTCTTCCGGTACACCGGTGTTCCCACGACAGCGGCAATACCAGCTTTCAAAATACAATTGGCAAGAATTGCAGCAGCGACACCGGCAGTTAAATAAAACGATGGTAAACCGGCAACGGCAAACTCGCCGAGGGATAGCACTGCCGCATCAACCGAAACCGAACCGGAAAGGGCTGCAACCAGTACCACACCACGATCACCAAGAAATTCAACCGCCAGCCGGGCGAAAAATGTGGCAGCAGCGAACAAAAGTCCGAAATTTAAGGCGACCATCAAGCGAAACGGGTTATTGAGTGTGAGCGAAGTGTGGCGGTCGGATTTCGATTTTACCAAACGTAGTGAAATATAGGCCCCGATTATCAATCCTGGAATCGCAATTGGCAATATTTCTGCCCAGTACTGCGGAACGACAACGATGGTCAAAACGACGGCACGAATCGGCATTGTTGCCGAAGCGATAATCGCAGATGTGGCAAATGTTTCCGAATGATCCGGCTGTTCCTGAGAATGCTTTGCCAACGTCATGGTTGCCGCAGTGGAAGAAACAATCCCACCCAATACCCCGGTGACAATTACACCGAGGGTTTTGCTAAACATTTTCAAGGCGACATAAGCCGAGAATGAGAGTAGGCTGACCAATACAACGAAGAGCCATAACCGGTATGGATTTAGCGCTTCGTAAGGACCCATTCCTTTATTAGGTACAATTGGCAATACGATGAAAATAATCACCAGTAACGTCACCGATGCCCGGATGTCTTCATAGGAAAGGTGGGTCGTTAGCTGATGGAGTAGCCGTTTCGATGAGAGGAAAAAGAGTATAGCAATCACCAGGGCTAACGCGAGATGATAATGTTCCCACCAACACAATCCGCCGAGCCCGAAGACCAGTGGCGATACCATTTCCGTTGTGGTACCTTCATCGCCCCCTTTTAAAATCGACACGAGGTGACTGGAAAGCACTAACAGCGAAGTACCGGCAAACGCTAATAAAAAGAAACCGGGAATATGTTTATCGTCGATGAATGCGGCAATCGCGCCACCCAATGCGACAAACACAAACGTGCGGATTCCACCGAACGATTTATCGAGCCGACCGGCGGCAAATTGCCGCTCGGTACCAATTAAGGCACCCAACAGAATCGCTAAACCGAATGAAACATACTCGGTAGGCAGTAGATTACCCGACGTTTCTAACAAACCGAAGGCTCCGCTTCCACAGTTAAAAGTGAGGATAAAATATACAGTTCTTTTCGTTAGAATAAAAGGATATCTGTTGTTTTCTAAGGATGAACATGGTAGCCCGTACCTGCCCAAACGTCGTAAAGGCGTATGTCATACGCCATTTATTGTAGCTCAGGTAATCCTGCTTGACTAAGGGTAGTGACAGGCCTCCAGACCTGTAAATTGGAGATTTGGCAACCCGCCATGCGGCTCACCAAAGGTAATTCCAAAAGAATATTGTTTCGTGTGTATGGGCGAATCTCGTGCTCGCCCCCTGACCGGCGACTTTCGAGCAGGGTCAACTCCGTATCCGATACTCGAGATATACAACCCTTGTCGAACAGGAGAATTTGGAATAGAGATGACACTCTTCAATGATGTCCTCTTTTCCATCTTTGACAAAATTCTTGCTCAAGTCGTATTGCGAATTTGCTGAGTCCGAAAACCCGCTTCCACAGGGACGTATAGCAATACGAACCAACGAAAAACGAGAGTTATCCGAATTCTTAATAGGTTACAAGATTGTTGGTACTACTGTTGCTAACTGGACAAATAGTCGAAAACGAAACACACTTTGTGAAGTAGTGAATGCAATCTTGTTTCTGTTGGGGCGAGGATATACTATATTGTTTTCGTAAAACATCTTCCCTTGAGTGCAACTCGAGATATTCATCGTGCGACCTACTGCATATCCCATTCATAAACCAACGCTGCTGCTTGTTACTCTAAGCGTTTGGTTTGCTCTTATCATCCCGATGGCGTCTGCTCAACAGTATGCTTTTTACACATACGACAATGTGCAATTTCCCGATATCGGCGAAATCACCAGCAGTATGCAGGACAGTCGCGGCTTTCTTTGGTTTAGTGGTTCTCAAGGTATCGTTCGTTATGATGGTTGCGAGTTTCGGCGGTTTTCGGTCATCGATGGTTTACCCAACAATTTCGCGTACAATGTCGTTGAGCGACCCGACGGCCGCCTAAGCATTTGCACATGGGGTGGCGCGTGCATTTTTGATCCCGTAACTGGTTTAATTTCAAGCGATTTCTTGGGTGAAAAGTTAGTTGTGAAAAATGTCTATCCGACACAAAACATGACACTCTATGCGACGTCGGCGGGATTAATGATTCGGCGGGGAGAAGGACTCTACTGTGTAACTTGGCGCTTTTTAAACCCAACCCAATACAATTCCAACTTTTTGGTTGATTTTCATTACGATCCTCGAAGTGATCTGTTATGGCTTGTAACTGAGATGGATGGTATCTACTCGGTGAAGCTCACAAGCTTATTACAATTGTGGGAGTTTAAGGATAAAGCAATACAACAGGAATTTGAAAACCTGTCTCCTGAACAGTTTTTAGCAAAACATCCATCCAGTGTTACGGGTCTCAAACAGGGAGTTGCTCATGCCGCTTATTCGACTTGTTTACATTACGAATCGGTTGAGTCGGCGCGCGCATTGTTTCAATCGATTAGCACTTTTTACTACCCAAATCTCAATACAACATCTTGGTTTTGTTATAAATTGCAAATTGACAACAACGGTATGGTTTGGGTGTTAGCTCGCGATGGCATTTACCGCATTCAGAACCAGAAACTGGTAAAAGCGCCGACGGTCGGACCCTTTGCCGGTAAAATCGATTTCTTTCGAATCTTTGGAAATGATCAAGCGGTTGCCGGTTCCGATGGTTTGTTCGTTATTCGATCATCCGACACCTTGCATTTTTCCGTCGCAACAGGACTTTCTTCGGACGAAGTAAGTAATTGTTTATATGACAGTCAAGGTATCTATTGGATCACAACGAAAGAAGGGGTACTACATAAGCTCCCTTCAACTGGAATTCGCGTTTACAACAAAGATACGACCCCTGAACTCAAGGGGATTATTGACGCAGTCCAAACAAAAAGTGGCGATGTCTTTATTGCTACGACCGATCGTTTGATGAAGTATTTCGATAACACACTAACCGATCTAAAAATTCGACTACCAGATAAGAATATCATCCGAGGACTTGCACTTGATTGCAACGAAGATGTAGTCTTTTTAACCGATTCAACACTTTATCTGTATCAGCATCATCGAGTTAGGGTTTTAGCAGATCACCTTACAACCGGCTATGATAAAGCCACTTTTTCACTGGATCATACTGGAAAGCTTTGGATTAGTTGTGGATGGTTCATTCGGCAATGGGACGGCAAGCATCTTCACTATCATCCGGATTGGCAAAAATCGCTGTTATTCAACAATTTCATTCACACCAGCGAAGATGGGTCGACCATTTTTGGTAACTGGAATTTTGTATACCGGCTACAGTTTCCATATCTGTACCGGTTTTCTACGGGAGATGTTGTCCGGTGGGATTATCGCGACTTCGACAGTAGTTACGCAATTATCTCCAATACCTCGCGGATTAAAGACCCTGTTGTTACCTCAGGGGCGTATGCCTTCGATTCCCATTTCTACTTAGGAACATTCACCGGCTCCATCATGCGTTTGCAAGGAGATACGCTGATCGATTGCGATTTGAGTCGTATTGGTACAATCGGTGGGATAAATCGTTGCGTGCGCGACCTCGAAGGGAATCTCTACTTTCTCGGCAGCGAAGGCGTCATTAAACTGGATTCCAGCGGCTTTTCGCAGATGGATCTCTCGCGAGATCACACTTACCGTTTCAACGATCTCTACATCGATTCACTTGGTAATCGGTTTTTTGCCACCTCGAATGGATTACTGTTCACAAACAACCAAACGCAGCTTGTCATCGACCATCAGTTCGGGTTAACCGAAAGTAATGTCCAGAAAATCTTGGCACTTGGCGAAAACCGCTATCTATTGATTCAACCCAATAGCATTGTATCGATTGATTTCAACACGCTATGGCAATCCGAATCAACTACGAAACCGGTATGGGTGACCGGTGTATGGGCGAATAACACTCTGCAAGCAATAAAGCCTACGATTGAACTGGCTCTTGGACAACGTACGTTGAAAATCCGATATGCATCGATGGATTTCCTTGCTGAGAAGTATAATCGGTACCGTTGGAAGTTGAACGGATTTACCGACACGTTTTCTGCCCCTTCTACGCATAGTGAGGTAACTTTTCTCCGAATTCCGCCCGGCACCTATCAATTGTATGTCCAAGCCACCAACGTTTTCGGTCATAGTTCCGAGATCGAGCGACCAATCATCATAACGGTACCGGCATTTTTTTACGAAACAACTGCGTTTAGAGTTCTGATTGGGGTGCTGCTGTTGGGTACGGTTGCGATGATTTATTCGATCCGGTTACAATCCCAAAAACGGGCAAACATCCTTTTGGAAGAAAAAGTGGCAGTTCGAACAAAAGAGTTGGCGGAAGCGTTGGAGAATGTAAAAGTATTGAGCGGTTTCATTCCGATTTGTGCCAGTTGCAAACATGTCCGCGACGATCAGGGATACTGGCAACAAGTTGAACAGTATATCTCCGAACGATCGGATGCACAGTTTTCACACAGCATTTGCCCCGATTGCGCTCGAAAACTGTATCCCGAATTTTACAAGGACAAGAAGTAGCCTGTTCATCAACACTCGATAGTAACCCCTCCATTTTTCGATTCTTGATAACGAAAGATGGTTTAATTGACACACACAATCGGTTCAATCGACAATTCGTTTTGATCCAGTGTGCGTTAACAATGTGAACACTCCACTGTATAGTTGGCAATCAAAGCGCAGTATACTGACATTTTGTTGTTCTCTCCGATTTTCTTGCACTGGATTCGTATTATTTTGTACTATCGATTGACCCATGAATCGCATGAACCAGATGAGCCGCCTTGCCTATTTTGTATTCTTCCTGCTCGGATTCGGGCTGGGACTGATACCGTGCGCCTTTGCGCAAACGACGGCGGCACCCACTCCGACGAAACCACTCCCGAAACAACAACCGCAAAATCTCCGCGATTTTCAAGCCGGACAGCAATTCGAGATGCGGGGGAAATACGACGAAGCGCTCGAACAGTACCGCCGTATCCTGCAAACCACGCCGGGCGATGTGAATGCATTACAAGGGGTTGCACGGGTGCTGGCACGAACGCGAAAGTACGAGGAGTTGGAACAACACTGGCAACAATACTATTCCCAAGCGCCGGTTTATATGCGCCCGCAAATCGACGGCGAACTCGGCGCCTTGCTCTGGCGGCGGGGAGATCACGCCAACGCCCGTGCCCGGTGGGATGCCGCACTGAACGTCAATCGCAACGAAGGTGGCTATACGGCGCTCAATAACGTATTGCTACAATACGGGATTCACGAGGAAGCGATTCGGATTCTCCTCGAAGGTCGAACGAAATTAGGCAACCCGACACTCTTCTCCTATCAATTGCTCCAGCTCTACCTATCGGCGATGAATCCGCGCGCAGCCGCACTGGAAGCGGTACAACAGGTGCGTATCAATCCCGGACTCGAATCGAATTGGTCCTATTGGCTCACCCAATTCGGCGAAGAAACCGAAACCGTGAACACCTTACGGGATGTATTGCAAAGCGAACTGGAAAAACCGGCAGCGCCGGCAGTGCGCGGCGGTATCGCCTCGATTCTCGCCAGCGTTTCGTTTCATACCGGAAATTTTACGGCGGCTGTTAGCGAAACAAACCTTGCCGATTCGTTACTCAATGGGAGGGGAATACGGTTATTCGGATTGGCAAACCAATTGTTGGGCGAGGGGGAAGTCGTTGCGGCAAAATCCGCGCTGCAAATCGCCACCCGCCGCCAATCGGGTGAAACCCCGCAGATATTGGAATTGCTGGCAAAATTGGAGCTGGCACAAGGCGATACGGTCGCGTCGCGTTCCCGGTTCGAGGAATTGGTCAAGAAGTATCCCACCGCCCCGGAGTCCGAAACCGGCGCATTGACGTTGGCGCGAAGTTATCTGCCCCGTCAACCGGAACAAGCTGCCGAGTGGGCACGAAAAGCGTTGTTGCATCCGATGAAATATCATCCTGCCGAAGCGCGGGTGATTTTAATCGAAGCGGCATTGGCGCAAGGTTCGATCCCCATCGCCGAACGGATTCGCAACGAGGCATTACATTCCAATGGGCTCGATTTGCCAAAATTCTCCGGTCAACTTTCGCTCTTGGGTTTCCGCGCGTTGTTGCTTTCCGATGCCCCCGATTCGTTGGTCACGAATGGACTCACACTGCTCGACCAAGTGCGGTTCGACGATCCAGCGAGCGTAGAAGCGTTACGGTGGCGATTGCTTTGGAATTCCTGTACTGCGAGACCGGAGTTATTGGCAGTACTGCGGAAAGGCGAACGGGCGTATGTTACCGGAAAGCCATTCCCGGCGCTCGATTCGCTGAATCTAACGAAACAAGATGAAGCGGAGAAGGAACTACTGGCGCGCATCATCGTGTGGACGGAAGGGACACCACAGCAGACGTTATGGATCGACCGTTTGTTGACCCAATTTCCCACCGAGCCGCGGTTGCCCGGTTTTCTTTTGCAACGGGCGGAAACGCGCTACCGGCAAGGTGATACCGCTTCCGCGTTGCGTGATCTTGAATTGATATTGCAACGCTTCCCCAATCGGCCGGAAGAGGAACGCGCCCGTAAACTCTTGCGCGCCTGGAGTAAGGAAGGGTGAGTCAAATCGAACTGCGGGAAGAATCGTTATCGCAGCTTTCCGACTATGCGAAACTCTCCATCCGTTTTACTGTCGCAAGTGTTCTTACTCTCCACCAAACCGATGACCAACTGTCTGGCTTTCCCCTCACTGAGACTGGTATAGAAAATCCTTACGAAAAAGATTACGATGCGATTCCCGGAAATCACCCGACTGAATGGGTCAAGCGCTTTGATGTTTCGCAGTGGGGGATGATTTGCGCCTACCATGAGCAAAACCGGATCGGTGGCGCGATTATTGCGCATAACACGAAGAGCGTGCACATGCTGGAAGAGCGCGCCGAGTTAGCGGTATTGTGGGATCTGCGGGTTGCCGGGGCGTGGCGCGGAAACGGCGTCGGGAAACGGTTATTCGATGCGGCGGAGGCGTGGGCGAAACAGCGGGATTGTCATTGGCTAAAAATCGAAACGCAAAACAACAATGTCGCGGCGTGCCGTTTCTATGCCCGTTGTGGTTGTGTATTAGGCGCAATCCATCGCTTCGCTTACCCGGAGTACCCGGAAGAAATACAGTTGTTGTGGTATAAGTCGCTTGAAGAGTAAATTGCTTTGCCCATAGGCAAGGCGCACAGAGGGAATCGTTTCGACTCGGTGTGACGAACGCCGCAGACATAGGGTGGCTGAATCTGACCGAAACGCCTATAGGTCGATTTTATGTTTATCAATGAATTACTTTGACTCTAATGGTAGCTGCCAGCTTTAGTCCGTAATTTTTGGTTTGGTGTTAGTTGTGTTGATAATAAAACACAAATAATCATGATGTGACAATTTTTTAACACCAAAAATCCGTTTGATATCAGGCTCGAACTGAATACGACCAAAAAATTTGCGAACTCAGAGATTGTCAGCATACACATCCAGTTACTTGCCCTCGATTCTCCGGGAAAACCTCGAAAAGAAAGTTTTTCTCAGCATAACTTTCGGAAAAGCCTCGTCAGATAAGTGATTTGCGTTGTCTTTCAACTTGACTAAGCCGAGGGAATGCCGTATTTTAGCGGGTTATGAAATTACAAATCGCTGCCGGTTCGGACGGCGAATGGGTAGTTACGCTTACGCCGACTGCCGATGAGCTTGGGCTTCCTCAAGATCCTGCTTTCACGGATATTTCCGTCGAAATCACAGTGACGCAGAGGGATCGCCAGATCATGCTTGATCTTGATGCGTACGCCGCGGTGACAACCGAGTGTTATCACTGTGGTGAACCGTATACCTTTACCATCAATCCAAGCTTGCAACTGCGCTGCTTGCGGGTTCCCAATCCCGACCGCGACAGTGGCGACGAAAATCTGAAATTCATCGGGCTGATGGAAACCTCCATCGAACTCGAACAGGATGTCCGCGATTTGTTGTTGCTCGAATTGCCGATGCGAATCGTCTGCTGCGAGCAATAATCGTTTTGGTTTACTGGAGGTTGAATCGTTGGTTCAACCGAACTGGGCATACGCAATACGCCCGTACAAGAAAGAAAGAAGAGTAAAATGGCGGTACCGAAGAAACGGACCTCGAAACAACGCAAACTGAAGCGCCGAACTCACCAAGTACTCACCGCAGTTGCCGTTGTGAAATGCAGCCACTGCGGCGCATCCCGTAAACCTCACTACGCATGTGCGAGCTGTGGTTACTATGACGGGCGCGCAGTGTTAATCGCCCGCGAACAGTAACTGATATGCGCATCGCGGTCGATGCGGCGGGCGGCGTTTTTGCACCGGCAGCGCCGGTGCAGGGAGCACTCGCGGCATTATCCGCTCGCGGCGCGCCGGAACATATCCTGTTGGTAGGGAATCGCGAACTCATCCAACGGGAAATCGGAAAACGTAGCGACGCCCGGGTGAGTATCGTCGAAGCCGATGAGGCAATCAGCGATCACGAAGCGCCCTTGAAAGGACTTCACCGGCTCCCTCGTACCACGATTGTCGTAGCACATGAATTGGTAAAGGAGGGACGTGCCGATGCGGTTGTTTCCGCCGGCTCGACTGGCGCACAATTGGCAGCCTCGGTATTGAAATGGGGCAAACTCCGCTGGGTATTGAAACCAGCTTTCGGTGCCGTGATTCCCAAGCCGGCGGGATCGGGATTCATCCTCGATGTTGGAGCCAATCCCACGGTAGCTGCCGTGCACTTAGTCCAGTTTGCCGCAATGGGTGCTGTCTTTGCGGAACAGTTGTTGAATATGAAGAATCCGCGTGTCGCATTGTTATCCAACGGCGAAGAAGCTAACAAGGGTAACGACGCGGTGCGCGGCGCTCATCAAATTTTAACCCGCAGCAATGTGTTGCGGTTCGTCGGGAATATCGAAGGCAACGAGATTTTTTCCGACAAAGCGGATGTCATCGTTACCGATGGTTTTACCGGTAACATTTTTTTGAAATTTGCGGAATCGCTTCCCGCGCTGTTTGGCAACGAAGGATCGTCGCGGCTTGCCGCCTTTGATCCGAAACGTTACGGCGGCGTTCCGATTCTCGGCGTAAAAGGCATTTCGGTCGTTTGCCACGGCAACTCGAATGCCGATGCTATTACCGCCGCCATCATCGAAGCGAACCGAATGGTCAAGGTACAGTTGACCGAAAAAATGGAGAAGCTTGCCGCGAAACTTCGTTGGCAGCGTTTCCTCTTTAAGCCGCGCCGCGGAAATGGCGCAGCAGGTGAACCCGTATGATTTTTGCCAAATTGGTCGCAACCGGACGTTTTAATCCGGAGACCATCCTTACCAACGCCGACCTCGAAAAAATGGTCGACACCACCGATGAGTGGATTTATACCCGTTCTGGTATCCGTGAACGCCATATCGCTAAAGTTGGCGACGCCAATAGCGACTATTGCGCTGCTGCCGCTAAAGTAGCGCTCGAGCGCGCCGGCATGAGCGCCGAAGAATTGGACTACATCATTGTCGGTACTGTCACCGGCGATATGAAGTTTCCGGCGACGGCGGTATTCGTGCAAGCGAAAATCGGGGCAAAAAACGCCACAGCGTTTGACATTGCCGCCGCCTGTACCGGTTTCATTTACGGAATCGAGCTGGCAAATTCGCTCATTAAATCCAGCGCCGCCAAAAAAGTTATGGTGATCGGCGCTGAAATATTAACCAGTATGGTTGATTGGGAAGACCGTGGTACCGCCGTGCTGTTTGGCGATGGCGCGGGCGCTGCGATTTTCGTTGCTGAAGAAACCACCGAACCGATTGGCGTATTAGCGACCTATTCGAAATCCGATGGGACGCTGGCGCATCTGCTCAATCATCCCGGCAGCGGCAGCATCCTGCCCCCGTCACACAAGAGTATCGATGAACGGAAACATTTCATCAAGATGTCGGGGAATGAGGTATTCAAGCATGCCGTCCGGATGATGGAAGATTCGGCGGTCATCGGTCTCGAACGCGCAGGCATTCCGCTCGACCAAGTGGATTTATTGATTCCACATCAAGCGAATATCCGGATTATCGAAGCGACCCAGAAGCGTTTGAAACTGCCGAATGAAAAAGTATACATCAACCTGGATCGCTACGGTAATACCTCGGCGGCGTCGGTACCGATTGCTTTGGATGAAGCGATAGAGCTTGGCAGAGTGAAGCGCGGTGACATCGTTGTGTTTGTCGCCTTTGGCGGTGGCTTCACCTGGGGCAGCGCAATTGTAAAGTATTAATGCTGGAAGTTGGACAGGGTTGTCCAACCTGCGTAGTCGAACGACAAAAATGTCGGTCGTACGGAAGTTTCGGGTTCGATGAATCGAACCCCTACAGGAACCAAAAATGTCGGAATACGTATTTCTATTTCCGGGACAAGCGTCGCAATTCGTCGGCATGGGGAAAGATTTTATCGGGCAGTACCCCCATGCGAAAGAACGATTTACAGAAGCGTCGGAAATTCTCGGAGTCGATTTATTGAAGGTCTGTATCGAAGGGCCGGAAGAGGACCTGAAGCAGACAAGAATAACGCAACCAGCCATCTTCGTTCATTCGGTTATCGCCGCGGAACGATTGCTTGAGCGTGGTATTACTCCGGTTGCGGTTGCCGGGCACTCCCTCGGCGAGTATTCGGCGCTGGTTGCCGCGAAGGCTTTTGATTTTGGTACCGGGATCCGGTTGGTCGCCTTGCGCGGCAAACTGATGCAAGCTGATTGTGAAGCGAATCCATCGACGATGGCGGCAGTTGTTGGCTTGCAACCCGATCAGATTTTACAAGTGTGCGCCGATGCGAAAGACACCGGGATTGTCGTCCCCGCGAATTTCAACAGCCCCGGCCAAACCGTTATCTCCGGCGAAGTCCCGGCAGTATTACGGGCGATGGAATTAGCAAAGGCGGCCGGCGCGCGGATTGTAAAACAATTACAAGTCTCCGGCGCGTTTCATTCGCCGTGCATGAATAGCGCTGCGGTCGGTATGCAACTTCCGCTCGACGATGCTATAATAAAAGCGCCGGTTTGCGACGTTTATCCGAACGTCACCGGAAAAGCGACCCGCGATCCGGAAGAAATTCGCCGCTGTCTCAAGGCGCAAGTCACTGCGCCGGTATTGTGGGCAGATACGATTGCGAATATGCGCGCTAATGGTCTTATGCGATTTGTTGAAGTCGGTCCGAAGAATGTCTTGCAAGGCATTCTGCGCAGTATCGATAAGGGGATTGATATTCAATTGGCGGGAACGGTTACTGAGTTGGAAGCATTGTTGTAACATCAGTAGGGGCGTGCCGCGCACGCCAAAATTTCGACCGACAAGAGTGTCTGTCGTACCGTAAGGAACTGCAATACGCGCTTACGAAAAGAGGACGAGCCTATGCTGCGTTCCTCGCGAATAATTGAGGGGGAGAGAATTGTTAACGGATAAAATAGCCCTTGTGACTGGAGCGGCACGCGGCATTGGTCGCGCGATTGCCGAGCGGTTATTGGCGGACGGCGCCATCGTTTTCATTAACGATCTCTTTGCCGCCGATGTCGAAAAAACCGTAACTGAGCTTTCCTCAACCAATACCGGAAAAGTATTCGGCATCGCCAGCGACATCTCTACGGAAGAAGGTTCCAGTGCTGCGATCAACGCCCCCGTCGAAAAATTCGGCCGGATCGATCTCTTAGTTAATAATGCGGGTATCACTCGTGACGGGTTAGTGATGCGGATGTCGCTCGCTGACTGGGAAAAAGTCATTCACGTCAATTTGACCGGAACGTTCCTTTGCTCGAAAGCGGCTTCCCGGAAAATGCTTTCGCAGAAGAGCGGCCGGATTATCAACATCAGTTCAGTCGTCGGTGTGATGGGCAATGCCGGACAAGCGAATTACGCCAGCAGTAAAGCGGCGGTGATTGGTCTTACTAAATCGCTGGCGAAGGAGTTCGGTTCCCGCGGCGTAACGGTAAATGCGATTGCTCCCGGTTACATCGAAACCCCGATGACCCACGTCCTCTCCGAAGAGGTGCGTCAGAATTTTATGAAGTCGATCCCCTTGCAACGCGCCGGAACCCCGGAAGACGTTGCCGGAGCGGTCGCGTTTCTCGCCGGACCCTCGTCGGCGTACATCACGGGACAAGTGCTGCACGTTGATGGCGGCATGGTAATGTAGTTACCTTTAGGATTATCCGGTTCGCACTTGTACCGGAGAAAATGAATTTCACCTTTGAAATGGCAACCGCGGCGACAAAATGTGCCGCAATTGGAGGAACAATGTCCGATAAGGCTTTGAAAGTCAAGGAAATCATTGCCGAGAAGCTTGGCGTTAATATGGAACAATTAACCGATAACGCACGGTTTATCGAAGATCTCGCCGCCGACTCGCTCACCATTACCGAGCTGATGATGGCATTAGAGGATGAGTTTAAACTGGAAATCGTCGACGAAGACGCCGAAAAATTGAAGACCGTCGGCGACGCAGTCAAGTATATCGAATCGAAGGTTTCCTAATCGAGAGCGGGCATCGTCCCGCGAAATCGTGGAGTCGTTATGTCGAAACGACGGGTAGTTATCACCGGTCTCGGTGCCATTACACCCATCGGGATTGGCGTGGACGCGTTTTGGGAAGGGCTGAAACAAGGAGTTTCCGGCGCTGGTCCTATTACGCTGTTTGATGTCACCAATCATGAAACAAAATTCGCCTGCGAGGTGAAAGGGTTCGATGCAACCAAATGGATCGACGCGCGCGAAGCGCGCCGCTACGACCGTTATTGCTCGTTTGCCGTTGCCGCTGCGGAATTGGCAATTGAACATGCCGGTTTGTCCAACTGGGAAGGCATCAATCGTGAGCGGGTTGGCGTCGTGGTTGGCAGCGGTATCGGCGGTTTGGGTGTATTTGAGGAACAGTCTAAAATTCTGTTCGATCGAGGACCGCGCCGTTTGAGTCCGTTCTTCATCCCGATGATGATTTCCGACATTGCAGCGGGTATTATTAGTATCCGGCACAGCTTGAAGGGTATCAATTTCGCGGTAACCAGCGCTTGTGCGACCGGTACTCACGCCATCGGCATTGCTTATCGCCACGTCTTGTTTGGCGACGCGGATATCGTGATCTGCGGCGGAGCGGAAGCGGCGGTTACGCCAGTGGGAGTCGGTGGTTTCAATTCGATGAAAGCACTCTCTACCCGGAACGACGACCCCACCCATGCTTCGCGACCATTCGATAAAGACCGCGATGGCTTTGTCATGGGCGAAGGTTCCGGTATCGTTGTCATCGAAACATTGGAATCGGCAAAGCAACGCGGCGCAAAAATTTACGCCGAAATTGCTGGTCTTGGATTCACCGGCGACGCTCACCATTTGACGGCTCCCGCTCCGGAAGGAGATGGTGCTCGTCGGGCGATGGAAGCGGCAATTGCCGAGAGTGGTTTACCGAAAACCGCCTTTGGCTACATCAACGCCCACGGCACCTCGACCGATTACAACGACAAGTTTGAAACGATGGCGATAAAGAATGTGTTCGGCGAACACGCTTATAAGCTGGCAGTTTCGTCAACGAAGTCGATGACCGGTCACTTGTTGGGCGCTGCTGGCGGCGTCGAGACGATTGCAGCAACGTTAGCGGTGGCGAATGGAATCCTGCCGCCAACGATAAATTATACCACCCCCGACCCGGAATGTGACCTCGATTACGTCCCGAACGTAGCCCGGGAGAAGGTTGTGGAAGCCGCTCTTTCGAATACCTTCGGCTTTGGCGGTCACAATGCCGTGTTGGCAATCAAGCGGTTTGTGGAGTAACGTTGCTAATGTTTATCGGGGGCGTATATTCACGCCCCTGTAAACATTCTGTGAATATAAAATGTTCGATCGCATTCGCGAATGGCTGCTTGGCACCAAACCAGTGTCGGCGAAAGATGTTCCGCCGGAGCTGGTCGAGTTGCAGCGGCGATTGGGGTATCGTTTTCGCGATCCGGCGCTCTTGCGGCAAGCGCTCAAGCACCGCAGTTTTTTGGGGCAATCGGGCGAAGCACGCCACGAAGCCAATGAACGGATGGAGTTTCTTGGCGATGCTGTACTCGATTTAATCGTTTCCGATTACATCTATAAACGTGATGTTTGTGCGAGCGAAGGGCGATTAACCCAAATTAAGTGTACGGTTGTATCGGGAAAATCGCTTGCCCGGTTATCCGATGAGTTGGGGTTGGGTGAATTTATCCTCATGAGCGATGGGGAGTCCCGCTCCGGTGGACGGCAGCGCTCCTCGATTCTCGAAGATGTGTTTGAAGCGGTAACGGCGGCGATATATCTTGATGGCGGATTTTCTGCGGCACAGAAATTCCTCAATAAAGTAGTTTTGAACCGCCTCGACCAGTTGTCGACATTGGAACCATTTAGCAATCACAAATCGGAACTACTCGAGTGGGCGCAGGATATCGGTTTGGGAACGCCAAAGTACCACGTATTACAGGAAGAGGGGCCGGAGCATAAAAAACTCTTCCACGTTTCGGTTGAAATAGCCGGAAAACCGGTCGCCGTCGGGCAGGGGAATTCCAAAAAAGCCGCCGAACAGTGCGCCGCAAGAGTCGCATTGGAAACGGTTCAGAACCAAAACGGAAAACTCGACGATCTGACGCCAGTACAATCATAGCGATACTTTTTGTTACATTGGTTCAGGCATATACGATTTGCCAACCATGCACCAATGACATTCCCTGGAGGAACGGACAATGATGGATTATTTCCTAACCGAAGATCAACAGCAGTTACGCGATCTTGCCCGGCAAATCGCCATTGAAAAAGTAAAGCCGCGGGTTGCCGAACTGGATCGCGAAGGCGAATTCCCCTGGGACTTAGTGAAAGTGTTTGCCGACGCCGGGCTCTATGGCGTATATGTCCCGGAAGTGTACGGCGGAGTGGGAATGGGTGTATTTGAACTTGCCCTCATCACCGAAGAACTGTCCCGGATCGATGCCGGTACAGCATTAGCGTTAGCCGCCTCCGCGCTTGGAACGTTCCCAATTTTGCTTTCCGGTAATGAAGAACAGCGAAAACGGTTTCTTCCCGATTTGGCGAGCGGTTCCAAACTCGCAGCGTTTGGTCTCACCGAACCGAATGCGGGCAGCGACGCTGGAAGTATAAAAACCACCGCAATCAAGAAGGGCAACAAGTACGTTCTGAATGGCAGTAAAGTATTTATCACCAATGGCGGCGTTGCAAAAGTATATACCGTCGTCGCCTCGACTGATCCATCGAAGGGTTCCCGTGGCGCCTCCGCGTTCATCGTAGAAGAGGGCACCCCCGGCTTTACCTATGGAAAAGAAGAGGATAAAGTCGGTATTCGCGCTTCGGCTACCCGTCAGCTCCATTTTGATAATTGCGAAATTCCCGAAGAAAATCGCATTGGACCTGAAGGCGGCGGATTCCTGGTCGCGATGAAGACCCTTGACCGCAGCCGCCCCGGTGTTGCCTCGCAAGCGTTGGGAATCGCACAGGGCGCGCTTGATCTCGCCCTCGAATATTCGCGCGAACGAATTCAATTCGGTCAGACAATCAACAATTTCCAAGCGATCCAGTTTATGCTCGCCGACCTCGCGATTAAAGTGGAATCGGCGCGGGCGTTGTTGTATCAAGTAGCGCGGATGGTTGATGCCGGAGTGAAAGATGTCGCCCGCGAATCGGCAATGTGCAAGGTACTCGCGTCCGATGTCGCGGTTGCAACTGCTATTGACGCCGTCCAAATCTTCGGTGGTTATGGTTACATGCGCGACTATCCGATTGAGAAGTTTATGCGCGATGCCAAGATTACCCAGATTTACGAAGGTACCAATCAAATTCTGCGCGGCGTTATCGCAAAGCATTTGATCAAGGAATCGGCGAACAACGTGAAGTTGATGGGATAAATGAAGACTGGGGGGATACAAATAGTGTCCCCCATTTTCAAAAAAAATGCCTTACTTGCAACTGCTGTTTCTATCACTGATAGCTATTGTAACACTTGTTAAGCCTGCGCTTCCGAGTGACAAGCAAACCTCTGACAATAAGCATTCAGTTGAGTACGCTCTAACCCCCGACAGTTTAATGAAAATTGTATCAAGACAACTAGGGGATACAATTTATTGGAAACTAGCTGACTATAATGGGTATAAAGCAGACACACTCAAAGAAGTGATAAATCAGTTATCGTCTCGAGGCTACTTAAAAAACACTGAAATCTTTGTTCTTAAGAGCAAGTCCTGGAACGCATTTGCTAGTGCTGGTTTGTCAGAACCTGATTTGATTTGTCTTTATACTAACTTGATAGAAGATGTACAAACAAAAGATGAGTTAGCCACCGTTCTTTCTCATGAAATATCTCACAACAACCGTAAACACGGTTCTGCAAAAGCGAGAGCATTTGGGCTGTCAATCTTGATTAGTGCATTAGCCTTAAAAAATGCACCAATGGAACAGCACAAAGCCTTTATCAATTTAATGAATAATGGTTATACCCGTGATCAAGAAATGACAGCAGATGCTGATGCAGTTGTGATTCTTACCAAAACCGGTTACAATCCTAACAGTGCATTTGAGCTTTGGGAAAGAGTAAGCAAGAAAGACTCTGTTGATATTGGACGATCATTCATGGATCACCCTCCTAGTCGTGACCGGGCAGATTCTCTTAGAGCTTTTGTCAATAGATACGTAGTAAAAAAAAAAGATGTCTATCGTATTGACTCTTCCTATTTTCATCGAGACACCTCATTCACAATACAGCAACGCTACACGAATGGGTGTGGTGCTGCAGGAGCGGCATTTGCATTCAACCTTTTTTTTGAAGCATCGAAGTACGACTTCGACGTTTCAAAGTTGAAGTGGAAGAAAATGGAAAAGACTTCTTACCGTTGGCTTTTAGCAGGATTCTCGTTCGGATTCATACTTCCTTCTGACTTTTCGTATACATCAAGTGACAAACCAAGAGCGAAGACAAAAAAACAATCGTCGATTTCGATTACACCTGTTGTTGAACCTTTCAGCGATGCATTTAAGCTAAACTTTAGAGTAACATTTTAGTGTTATTTAATAATTTGATAAAATAATTACACGAGGCTAACTGCTTTTTTAATATAGAAAATCAAAATTTAACCGGCAAACTCGTTTAGAATTTGCCGGTTAAATTACTCCATCAAAGCAAAAACTACCACTTGATATCTTCGGCATAACTAATCGTGAAGGCACGGTCGGCGCCGCCCGGATTATTTACCCGGTTCCCCATCAAATCCTTGAATTCGAATTGGAGATAGATTTTCCCGATTGCCCACCGGACGCCGCCATTCAGATATCCGCGACCGCGACCGAGCGATAAGTAATTGCCATTGACTTTTTTGAAGTCGTCCTGCGCGGCATTGTATTCCATGAGCAACACCAATTCCTCGTTCAGCGAAACGTCACAGCCGAGCGAGCCGCTCATCCCGCGGTCGTCTTCGGTCTCGGTGCTATTCCAATTGACCATCGCATGGAGTCCGAGGTTCTTATCGCCACCGAACCCAAAATTCTTCGAGGCAACGATAAAAAGACCGGGCGACTTGTACTCGAATCGGTTCAAGGAATCGCTCCAGCGTCCAGCACCTTGGTTGTCGTATCCGCCGACAATCGCCGGGAACGCTTCAGTTTCTTCCCACAATCGATACTTCACGAGCACGCCCGGCTGCTTATTCCCTTCGACATTGCCACGTCCGACAACATTGGTGCCGCCATAGGAGAGACCCATCATAAAGCGGCGGAACAAGCCGATCCCCATTTGCAACTGAATGCCCCCTTCGGGATAAATCCGAAGGTCGGAATTGAATTCGGAGCGGTGATTGATACCGGCAGTCGGCATATCGATTACCCGGAGCGGTTCGCGTTGTGCAGCTTCCGGGGCTTGGGCAAAGGTGATGCCGGTGATTCCCAGTACGAGCAAACTGAGTAGAATTTGGATCGAATGGTGACGTAACGTAGTGGTAATCATGCTTCCTCCGCAGTGGGCTTCATTTTCGGAAAGCTACGGATTTCCAGAGAGCGTAGCAAGTGTTTCCAATGGATTTTCATCAGAAAAAGAAAACGGGAGAGTAATATTGTTCGTACACTGCTTGTACGACAGCCGTTGCATCTGTTAGATTAACCGCGTGCAGCCGGATGCGCTCGCAATGAATGCCGATCAAAAACATCAGCCGCTTCGTCTCGTATTATTGGATGAGTCGAAACGGAAATTGGTTGCACAAGTTCTGCGCGGAAGGGCACGTTACACCCAATTCGCAGATTAACTTTATCTCACAGCATAAACCCGTTAGAATGATTACGCGTAGCGTTGGTTCAAAATCACTATGTTAAGAAATATGAATAAGCTCCGTCGATGGTTGCCGGTCGGAGGCGCAGTAACTCTGCTCTTAACGCAGATGTGGCTTTGTTATGCCCAAGTGCCACGCCCGACACCCAAGCAAATCGAAGCGCAGCCCGGCGAGTTCGTCATCGCTCAACTCAAGTACAGTGGTGGCGGTGACTGGTATGCCAATCCCTCCGCATTACCGAATCTACTCGCCTTTGCAAAATCCAAGGCGAATCTCGCCTGTGCCGAGCGGGCAGCGACCGTGATGCTCGATTCGCCGGATTTATGGCGGTACCGCTATCTCTACATCACCGGACACGGCAACATCGCGCTTACTACCGAAGAGGCGCGCAATCTGCGGGACTGGCTCGAAGCGGGGGGCTTTCTCCATGCCGACGATAATTACGGTTTGGATGGTTCGTTTCGCCGGGAAATGAAAAAGGTCTTTCCCGAACAGGACCTGAAAGAGGTTCCCGCCGATCACCCGATCTATCAGAAACCGTTCCGGTTTGCCGACGGCAGACCACCGAAAATCCACGAACACGATGGCAAACCGGCTCAGGGATTTGGCTGGTGGATCGATGGTCGGTTGGCTGTGTATTACACCTATCAATGCGACCTTGGCGACGGGTGGGAAGACCCTGACGTCCACCACGATCCGGAACCGGTGCGGCAGGCGGCATTGCAGATGGGTACCAATTTGTTGGTATATGCGTTAACGAATTGAATTTTCACAGCATTGGTGGTAGCCGCAGGCTTTAGCCTGCGTTACGGGTAGTTGTAAGTATTAACAAACGCATTGGTAGCCGCAGGCTTTAGCCTGCGTTCATTGATATTCTCGGATGGTAAAACGCGGGCTAAAGCCCGCGGCTACCAAGAAAATCTTATACAGGTTTGGCAGATGGTGATAGAGAAAAGGCATCGACTCCATCGAGAATACTACACTGGCTACAAAATGATGTCCGTGACAATTTGTTGCCATGGAATGTTAAGCCAGTATTACAATCACGAGACTATTGGGACACTTATTCTTTTTCTATCGGAAGCATCTCTAAAACAAAATTGTATCGTACCGGTATACTGCTTTATGCCTGATCATTTACACTTTATGTTGGCTGGACAACAAGAGCAATCAGACCTTAAGAAGGCTGTCATTAACTTTAAACAAAAATCCGGTTATTGGTTCTCACAGAATGCTAAAGAGGTTCAGCTGCAAAAAGGATTTTACGACCACCTTCACTGGAAAGATCACAGTATTACAAACCACATCCGGTACATTTTAGAAAATCCGGTGCGAAAAGAAATTGTGAGTGAGTGGAATCAGTATCCTTACTCTGGATCGATTGGAGTTGATCTGTTCGATGTACTTGGCGGAAAACCAATTAACAAAACGTGACACCGTTCGGTAGCCGCAGGCTTTAGCCTGCGTTCATTGATATTCTCGGATGGTAAAACGCGGGCTAAAGCCCGCGGCTACCAGCACTACCGAAGAGGAATGTAAAGGAAACGTAATGATCAAATCTTTAGAAGCACTCTTACGCGACAGTATCGATTATGCTGGACTTTTTCCACCGGCGAAATTGCCGTTTCCAGAGGCGTTTGCAAACTACTTGCAATATCGCGCCACGAATGACTCGTGGTTGCTCGCGCGGTTCATTCTGCCATTAAAATTGTTCGCACCGTTTTGCGACACGATGTCGCGCGATCCGCAACACCACCACCCGGTTCGTGTTACAACCATCGGCGGCGAAGCAAGTGGCGAGGTTACCTCGGTCGATGAACTCGCAAAAGAATTGAGCTACTTACCAATGCTGAGCGAATCGCATCCGCACGATTTACATATCGAATCCTACGAAGCGAAATTGTCACAGGAAATCGCAAGCGAAATCGTTCATTTCCATCGGGTACATCCCCTGTTATCCTCGCCATCGACGATGGGCGAGCGAATGGTGAGTGTCTTGTTGGCGCAACCGGAACCGTTGCGGGTCTTCTTTGAGTTTCCCATCGACAGCGGTACGATTACCTATAGTCAGATCGATGTATTTGTGAAAGAGTTGGCGGCGATGCAACAATTTCTCATCCAATCCGGGAAAGACATTCGCGTCGGTATCAAAATTCGATGTGGCGGGAAAACGCCGCCCACTGCCTTCAACATTGCTTCGGTGATAAAGCTCGTTGCCAATTCGCCAACACCGGTGCTATTTAAGGCAACGCAAGGGCTGCACCATCCGTTCTACAATGCGCAACGCGAGGAACCCCACGGTTTTATCAATCTGTTTGCCGCAACGGTTCTCACTGCCACGCACCACATCGATTCGGAGAAAAAAATTGCGGAAATGCTAACCGATAGCGACCATAGCAAGTTCACATTCGCTTGGGAAAGTATGCGTTGGGGCGAGTACTCGGTAACCTTACAACAAATCGAACAAGCGCGGAAAATGTTTCAGTCAATCGGCAGTTGCAGTTACGACGAACCGCGGGAAGACCTCCGCGCTATCGGGTTATTATAACAAAAAGGAAAGACATCGTGAAGCACACTTTACTGGGAAGCAGCGGAATGCGCGTTTCCGAATTATGTCTCGGAACAATGACCTTTGGCGAAGAGTGGGGATGGGGTTCCTCCTACGAAGAGAGCAAACGAGTATTCGACACCTTTGCGAATGCCGGTGGTAACTTTATCGACACGGCAAACCGCTACACCGAGGGAACCAGCGAAAAGTATTGCGGCGATTTCATTCGCAGCGACCGTGAGCGGTTCGTCCTCGCCACCAAGTATTCACTCAGTTCCAAACCGGGTGATCCCAACAGCGGCGGCAATCACCGGAAGAATATGATGCAGTCGGTTGAAGCGAGTTTGAAACGTTTAAACACCGACTATATCGATCTCTATTGGCTTCATGCGTGGGATTTCACAACGCCGGTCGGTGAAGTGATGCGCGGACTTGATGATTTAGTCCGGTCGGGAAAAGTGCTCTACATCGGCATTTCGGACACCCCGGCGTGGATTGTATCACAGGCGAATACGATTGCGACGCTTCGCGGCTGGGCGCCGTTCATCGCACTGCAGATTCAATATAGCTTGGCGGAGCGGACACCGGAACGCGACCTCTTGCCGATGGCAAAAGCATTCGGGATGACGGTAACACCGTGGGGTATTCTCGGATCGGGTTTGTTAACCGGGAAGTACAACAAGCAAACGAAAGAAATGTCACGCTTGCACGTTACGATGTCGCCGACCCGAACCGATACAAAGAAATTGCAGATTGCCGATGTCATCGCCGAAGTTGCTCACGAAATTGGTTGTACTGCATCACAGGTGGCGATAGCGTGGCTGCGGCAACAATCCGGCAATATGATTCCCATTCTTGGCGCTCGAACGGAAGCGCAACTGCTCGACAATCTCGGTGCGCTATCAATTACCCTCAATTCCGAACAGATGAAACGGCTCGATGAGGAAACGAAAGTCGAATTGGGTTTCCCGCACGACTTTTTGAATTCGGAGCTTGTTCGTAACATGGTCACTGCCGGTTGCCCATTACCGCGACGCTAAGCTATTGTTTGTAAACCACGTGAATAGGCGCTCTCACTGAGCGCCTGTTCTATTTGTCTTCGCGAGGAATGAAGCATGTAACCTTGTACATGCGCAGTGACGTGGCGATCTCTTCCTTTTAATGCAACTGGACATCAATGCAATTTTCAAGGTACGCCCGCTATCTTATATTGAAGCAAAACAATAAAAGAAAATCTTGGGAGGTAGCATGCCAGCGGTGGCAGGAAAAAACGTTTTCATAACCGGCGCATCTGCCGGGATCGGTGAAGCGTGTGCCCGGGTATTTGCCCGCGAAGGCGCTCGGTTGTTGTTAACTGCGCGCCGTAACGAGCGGTTGGCGAAACTGGCGGCGGAACTGAAATTTGATGGCGTCGACGTTCATTGGTTCGAGCTGGACGTTCGTAAGCAGAAAGCCGTACAAGCCGCCATCGACGGATTACCCGAAGCATGGCGCAATATCGATATTCTGATCAATAACGCCGGGCTGTCGCGGGGACTCGATAAACTACAGGATGGGAAACTCGACGATTGGGAAGAGATGATCGATACCAACGTCAAAGGGTTGTTGTATGTTTCGCGCGCCGTGCTCCCCGGGATGGTCGAACGGAAAAGCGGACATGTCATTAACATCGGCAGTATCGCCGGGTACGAAGTCTACCCGATGGGAAATGTCTACTGTGCGACGAAACATGCTGTCCGCGCTCTGAACAAGGGAATGCGAATCGATACACTCGGTACGGGGGTTCGCGTCACCAGTATCGATCCCGGATTAGTCGAAACGGAATTTTCCTATGTCCGGTTCCGGGGCGACGATAAACGGGCGAAAACCGCCTATACCGGCATCCAGCCATTGGTTGGGGAAGATGTTGCAGAAACCGTTTTATTTGCCGCTACCCGCCCTCCCCACGTCAATATCAACGCATTGGTCGTCATGCCGACCGCGCAAGCCGGGGTCGCCCACATTTTTCGGGAGTAACAATTTCATGCTGGGGAAAGGTGTAGGGTGTAAGGTGTAAGGTGATGGGTTATAGTGTTGGGGTAGGGGCGGACTCCCACGTCCGCCCGTAGTTGGAGGTTAGGCAATCCTGCCTGACTTGGGTGGTTACGGGTTTCCAAGCCCGTTTTAAAACGGGTCGATTTGAAATCGACCCGGTGCGGCAAACGCCGCATAAAAGGGAGGTTAGTGTCCCTTGCTGGTAAGGAGATGTCATGTATCGAAAAGTTATGCTCTTCGTTGTTGGTCTTGCGTTTTTACTACCACACCTTTTGTTCATTTCCGATGTGTACGCGAAACCTAGATCACAATTGTATGGGTTGTCGTGTAGTACATATATCGAATCGCGAAAAGCGGGAGTACCATTTCAAATCGTTGTCGAAGCATATCTCCCTTGCCAAGCAAATAAAGCTTCGCTTGATGTTCATCTTCCTGCCGGGGTCGAATTGATCAGTGGAAATTTACATTGGAAAGGTGTTATCACATCAGAGGGCAATTGTGAGCATCGTGAATCGCTGCTTCTTCAGATCAACAATCCTGGTATCTATCGAATCAATTATTATTTCAACGCATCCGGATTACAGTCTGATTACTACACATACGAAGACCCTATAAATCTGCGAGGAGTCGAGTATTTTTATGTTGACAAGGACACAATCGTTTTAGAACCCAATCGAGAAATGATCGAGCAGAAAATCCGCGACTCGCTTTATCTACCCAGAGAACAAATCGACGCAAGGCGACACGCCAAATCCGAGCGGGAGCATTGGGAACAGGAAGCCGAAAGAAAGAAGAATCTCAGTAAAACTAGATTTAATACAGAAACACATGGAGATATGAAGATTCCGGTTTCTGCTATGTGCGCCGATTTGGCTACAATCAGTTTTCCAACAACCTCATATCTAACGCTACCTGAAATCTTTCCCGATTCGAATCTATATGTTCGACAACTCCGACAAACGTTCGAACAATTAAGCAATGATGAGATTCAGCGTTTGAAGAAAAATCCCACCCTGCGTCCGATCCCTCCTGACTTACATATTCTCGACAATTTAATAAGAAACAATTCGAAGTATTCCAGATTGAAGCATGTGTCACCTGACAATATATCGGAAATCGCATTACTTCTCCACCAACAATTCATGCAACTTGCGGTAATCGACCGAAAACTCGCTTCAACTTCCGACTCGGTAGAGTATGTTCGGCTTTATCAAGAACGCGAAAAGTTGTTGTTAGAGCAACATCGTGTCATGGAACATACAATTTCGAAATCTAAGTAATCCCCTGTTGATCTTTTTGTATGACAGGGTATCTCATGAAGACGAAACAGAGTCATTCGGTGTGTGTGTAACCCAGCGTATTCCGTCCGCCGGGTTCGATTTGGCCGGGGGGCTGCCGGCAGCCCTACGGGTGGTTACGGGCTTCCAATCCCGTTTTTTTTCGGACGGTTCCCAAATCTCCCTGACACAACAGGTGACAATGCTTCCGTCATCGATGCAAACGGTAACGAAGTACTGAAACAATCTTATGACAAGGACCGTGAACGCTACGACAGTCTAATATCAGGTGCCGACGACGGTCGTTAGTAAACCATTCACAACCGGTGATACTATACTGATCACCAACACCAAAACGTCAACCCGTATCGCAACAGTGATACGGGTTGTTTTTTACCCTTTAGCAATCCAATTCTTTCCGTTTGTCATAACCTGGTTTGTTATTCTTAAGGGATTGGTTTCGGCTATTAAGAGGTCACCCAGTGAGCAAAAGTGTGGCATAGACAATGGTACATAAAATGGGGGCTTGATCAATATCACATTACGTTTCTGAAATGAGATAAATTCGTCTCATTGGTTTGCGCCTCAATGCACACATGCGTCATTATTTCTGAGCAATGCAATTAGTGCATTAAAAATCGTAGATACAAAGAAAACTCACAAAAGATTAGCTCTTTCAGATATATAAAACAGAGAATCCATGCTTTGTCAAGCAATAAAGAAGAGTCATCTCAGCAGAACAACTTTTTTGACCGCTTCAAAATCGCCGCTGCGCAGTTTCAGAAAGTAGACACCGGAGCTGACAAAATCTCCTTTGTTTGATTTTCCATTCCAGTTTGTTAGATAGGTTCCTGCTGGGTAGGGACCGATTTGCTTATTAAAGACTTCGCGTCCTAGGATATCGATGATACACAACTCAGCAATGCCTCGCATCGGGAGAGTATAGGGGAGGATTACCGTTTGGTTAAATGGATTGGGAAAGGGATCGCCAAGCTGGAAAGAAACTGGAAGCGCTGAAGATTCATCGACAATCGAAGAATAAGGTGGAATCGAATATTTACTGAAACAATCTGCTAATGAACCTAAAGACATTATAGATAATAGTATACCTGACGAGTTTTCAACAGCAAATAAGTTTAGCGAGTGTGTTGGGGCAATGATTAATCCACGATACTCAAATCGCTCGGGTAGCATTTCAAAAACGAAAACTCTACTGCGCCATCCTACTGTCATTGTTGCTTCATTAATATCGATGTAAATGTGTCCGCCGGGCTGCTGGGGTCCCAATTGTTCAAGCAGCGGCGTTAAAGTTCGATAGAAGTAAGGGGTTCCATCGGCGCGAATTCCAAACAACGAGTGGTCGTACAAAGCGAGAGTATCCAGATCAGTACAAAAATCAAAATATGCATTTTCATAGGCATGAGTTGGTGTCGTCAGTTGTTCGACAAACTGCCACCTCCCGTCGACTTTTCGATACCAGTCCAGTTTATTGCCTTCAAGCCTTCCAAAAACCAATGAATTATCTCGCCAGACGATTGGTTGCTTTAACGAATACATGTATGCATAGTTGTTATCGTAGACCAAGGAAGTATCCCATATTGCGGAATCGCCAATAATCGTGTAGAGGTCACAACGATTCGCGAGATTACTCCGACAAATAAGATTGCTTCCTCTAAAATAAAATGGCATCGGTCGTTGCGAACGTCCGGGTTGAAAGCGTAATGTATCGAACTGCCAGGAATTCCCATTTCGCGTACCGATCCGGATGTAATTGGAGTCTCCGGGAACCCCGCAGGAAAAGAGTCGATTTCCATCGATGGCCCGTACACGAGGTGGTATCTTGACAAAATCCCACCGGTTCGTAATCGGGTTTCGTTCGATGAACATTCCCGAATCAGAACTAGATAGACCATAAATTGTTTTTAATATCACTCGATTTTGCTCGCGCTCCACAAGTTGAAGGGTTGAGCTACTCAACCCTTCACTGGGTAGAACCGAAAGACTGTTCGGTTGGTTATGGAACCAGAGCGTATCCAAGACGACCCGGTCGTTGCGAACGACTTTCTGCAAACCGATGATTTGTCCACTTCTGTTATCCCAAATCCAACCATACCTTGTCCGAATGCTTTGAAAAGGTCCGGGATTCGAAAAGTCTAAGCCATATTCGGTAAAAGTATAGAGCGGCAAGGAATCAATCACGATCGGTGCAGTTACACTCGGCGACAGGCGAAAGAGAAAAGCGCTCGTCTGCACTGCTCCGCTGCCTGGATACCAACCTCCCCAACCCAAATACACACTGTCGGAAATCTCCTGTTCTAACCAAAACAAGGTTTTGGGTAGGGTATCGATACGGATAGCGGCTGGTTGCGCAGGATTAGACAATGACCAGCTTTGCCAAAGGTTCGCTTTAATTGTCACTAACGTATCGTTAAAAATTCGGGGAAAACCACTCGTAAGGCACGTATCTTGAAACACTCGTTGCGGCGGCGAAGCAGCAAGATCCCAAACAACCAGTTGATTTCTGGCGAACTTCGTTCCATAGGCGTATCTTCCGAGATAGCACCATTCACAAACACCGCTATCGACGGCGACTTGGTTTAATATGCCTAATGTGTCCAGGGAAAGAATGTATTGCGAATAAAGTACCCGGTCGCCTACAATGACGGGGGCATAATATGGACCGTATCCAAACCCATTATTCCCCAAGTAGTTACTATTGAAACTGATGGAATTAATAGTAGGCAACACCAATCCCGAACGTAGCGCGCCGTCATAAATGGGAGGATTATCGCCGTTCCAGTCAAATTTGGAATTCGGCCAACCGTTATAGATCCGGTTTCCGATGCGCAGCGGGATTCCCGAAGAGTAAGGAGGAATGGAAATGTGAAACAACTGTTCAAAGGAGTCGGGTGCCGCGACACGGAAAGCGATAAGCCCACCTCGGGTCGAAATCAGTACTGTATCGCGAAACGAAATCCCCGACTGCATGGAACTGAATGTGTGATGAAGAAGCGTATCCCCTTGCCAATCGAAGTCGTCGCCCCAGCGCGGAGCGGCAGTTGCCGCTCCACAAAGCAGAAATACGAGGACAATAAACGAACGATTCATAACCAATTCCACTTTCTATTTAAGCAGAATAACTTTTTTGACCGCTTCAAAATCGCCGCTGCGCAGTTTCAGAAAGTAGACGCCGGAGCTGACAGGAATCTGCGACGCATTCGTTCCGTTCCAACTCGCTAAATATTTGCCTGCTTGCAGATTACCCATCGTTCGATGAAACACCTCTCTCCCTAAACCATCGAAGATAATGTACTGAGTAACTCCAGCAGAAGGAAGCGTAAAGTGAAACTGCAAAACAGAATTGAATGGGTTAGGGTAGGGATTTCGGAGTTCAAATTGCAAAGGTAGCGCTACTTGCGTAGTTTGTCGGTTTCGAACTCGGTGAGTGACGAGTAAATCCTCCAACTCTTCAACCTTCCGAAGATTCGCAACAATGGCTTGATCGCGGAACGCGTCGCCGCGCTTGTTTTCCGGACCCATCACCGGGTCTAATTCGAGCATCGCAATCACTGCAGCAACCGAATCCTCAAAACAGAGGGGAAAAAGCTGGAACTGCTGATAAGTTGCGTATGCTTCTTCCGGTTTATCGTGTAATAGTTCCAATAATGGCTTGTAATTTCGAACCACCGGAAACATATCCGTTCCTTCAAAGCGTGCCTGTAGGCTATCCCATAGTGTATAGTTTTGCGTGTAAGTCCAACCCCGACGTTCATTTACACCAAACAGTAATGGAACGGCATGCGCCCGCTGCGACCAAAGCAATGTTTCGTCGTTGATCATGTTCGACAACCGGGAAGCAGCAGTGGCATAATCTCCCGTTGCGACATCTTGAAACATATCCATCGCTGAGTCGGCTCGTGGGTAGTCGATTGGCGCTCGAGTCAATCGGTTCCGATATAATTCATTCGGTGGAATCAATGCAATAAGATTAGTTCCATCATGTCCAGAAAATCTCGAACTGATGTCCTCATTCGTTCCCCACCAAACCCCGGTGAACTTGTATGCATCAGGGATGTTTTCACCATCGCACGGGTTTCGAATAACGTATTGATCTCGATATTCATTTTGGGGTCTCTCGACTGGATCGGTATAGTAGATGCTATTCCAAGCAATCGTTGGTGCTGGTGTATTTCCTTCCTCAGCGACAAAGTGATAATACTGTGCTGGCTGCAAAGATGTTAGAGGATCGTTTGTAGTACGTACGTTATCGAATATCCTGCTGCCCCGATAACCGGGGCGTCCGAAGAAGATTGGATTTGATGTCCAATAACTCAGAACGCCATTCGAGTAATTACTGTCGATATCGCATTCGGTAATGATAGGAAATGCATACTTCAGTAACATTCCATTCCCACGCAAGAGCGAATTGCTTGCGTTTTCACGTTCGGTCGATCCCGAGAATCGGCAGGAATCGATTCGATTTCGATTCCAGTCGTTTAACGGAATGGAAGACAACTTAAGCGCGTTTGCATGCGTCATTCCAATCACGGTATCCCGCTCAAGCTTGAAGTTCGTGTTTATTAAATAAATCCCATTACAGGTATCATAGTCTATTACAGCCGATCGATTGTATCCGATTAACTTCGAGTGTTTCAAAATGAATGAGTTGCCATCGTTTAGAATCGGGTCTTTACCCAAGTTGCGAGCTACGATAAAATTGCTTGCTTGGGATAAAGAATGACGGTATTTTTTTATCAATGCTGAGTCAATGTTGACGTAGGTCGATGGCGCGTTGGGAGTAATGTCGCGTTCCGCGAATATCCCAAACGAATAAAAAACTCCTTTACTGAAGGGATACATCTCGAGTCCAGTAACCGTTAACCTGCGATGTTTGATGTACAGCGACTTTGGAGCCAAATTGCCGGTGGGACCTCCCATGCCATTGCCGACGCCAATGATACGTAAATTATGAAATGATACCGGGTTCGCCTCTTGATTGGAGTACCCGGTTAATTGCAGTCCGTAGATAGCCCCGTCGATCCACAGTTTTTCGAAACGGTTCTCACCAAAATTTCCCGTTGGTTCAACAACCATTCCATACCAGGTTTTCGTAGTAGTATCGCAAACAAAGTTTCCGCTCGGTGAACTCTCTACCCAACGACCGTATCGAAGTCTAAACCACATGCTGTCTAATGCGCCATTATCATAGTTTTGGAACTGCAATAGATTGTAGTCGGGTGAGTCGCCAACCTGCAATGAACCTTTTAAAATAAAACTGTCGGGATCGGTTTGGGTTTGCTGTGTTGCAATCCGCGACATGTTTGCAAACCAGATGTCTACTCCCGGTTCGACGTACAACACATCATTTTCGTCGACAACACACGTGGAAAAAGCTTGGTACTCCTCACCGACTAATGTGCCCGATAGGTGAATCCTGCCATCCTCTTCATTATTCGGGAATAATAAGTTCATGTGCTCTGCTCGCCAGTTTTTTGCTATTGGAAGTAATCGCCGATTGCCGCCAAATGCGCCGATGTTTATTCTCGTACCATTCGCATCTCTTAGATCGGGGTCTCCAGCGTTGAATGCAGCGGAAGGGAATATTAAATGGAATCGGTACATCAAAAAATGTCGGGGTGTCGGATTGAAGAGATGGGGGTTCCCGTTGATGTTAGTGCCTTGTTGAAAACCGTTTGTCAGTGTACTCCAGTCTTGGGTTGTATCTCGGTTACACCAAGCGATGTTGTATCGAACATTTGAATTTCCTGGCTGAACATCAAAACAGTGGTAAGGATTCCCAACATATACTGACACAATATTATCGTCGATTGTACCGTTTTCGGGAAAAGCAACACACTGAAAACCACCGCCGGTTCCTGTCTCATCATTTAGAACGGTGTTGTTCCTGATAATCGGTTCAAATGTTTGCGCAGTAGTAGTAATCGAAACCGCCATATTCTTGTTGTTGTAAAAAATGTTCTGAGCAAGTATGTGAGGGTACAAGGAGGAAGTAATTCCATTCCAAGACCCAAAGATTTCGTTAGCAAATATATATAAGGAATCGGGAATAATTTCCGAAACGATTCGAATATTTGCATCTGTGTTGGAAATCGGTTGCGCACCGTTGGCGTAGAATCGACAGGAATTTACTTCGACTTTTTCAACTCCTGTGGTTATCGAAACTCCACTTTCATTATTCAACAAGAAGGAAGCGGCGCGCAAATGGATTTTGTGGTGACGGTTTTGATTTTGACCATCGATCAGTAAACCGGAGCTGCCATTTTCTTCAAACACAGGACCAGCACCGATGACACGAGTAGTATCGGGAAGAAGTCTGACCTTCTGACCGCTGGCACCTGTGACTAAAGTTACTCCATACGCATTGGCGTCAATGGTTACACCATTGGAAATGTGCTTCGTAAAGTATCCACCTATGATTGAATCAAGGTGTACCACGCTTGATTCGCGAAAACCAAAATACTGGTATCTCGGTTGTGTGACATGCGGAAATTGGACTCCCGACAGATAGCAATTGGTAAGTTTTGCAAATCCGCCTGCTTCGTCGATCCATACACCTGCATGAGCAGCTTGAAGAGTGGCATTTGCATAGATCGAATCACCTTCTAAAACAATCGTCGTTCCACCAAAATTAGAGCGTGGATACCCGCGTCCACCGGTAGATTGCACAAGTATTCCGTTCGTACCATTGGCGTAGATTTTACAACCATCAAAACGCACCGTGTGCCAACCTAATGAATCTCGAGTTGTAGAAGATGTTGCCCTTTCGTCAAGCATAACTCCATTATCGCTATTGCTATGAATTGCACCGCTAGCACAGTAAAGAGTATTTCCTTTGCCCAGCATATAGATCCCATGATCATTGTTGTAGAATATCTCAGGAAATCCATAAAGAATAACTCTCGCTGGTGGGTTAGGAGGAAAACAAGGAATACTAGGTTCAGTTACCCAAAATTGTCCTTGGCTTGGAACAATGCTTATCCAATTGGAATCGGCATAGTCCGATTCCAAGCTTATACCGTTTCCGGTTAACGCTGAGTTGACAAACCTGTAACCTTCGTACTTTACACCACCGATGCTTTTCAGACGACAGTTCTTAAAACCGGAAATATTACTAGCGTCGGATTCGGTAAATCGGATACAACTATTCGTGTTGCGTGAAATGAAGAAACTCGATCCAGCATCATTCAGTAATGCAATTTGCACAGTGTCAATGATTGTTGATGATCCGGTACTTGGAGTAACTAAGATGCCAGAAGTAGCGTTACAATTGATAGAAGTTGATACGGTTCGACCATGATTATTCCCCACATAGTGAGATTCAATCAAAAGATCGTGGTTGTTATCGGTAATCTCTATTCCACAGCGATTGCTATCGATAGCACACCCAACAACTTCCAAACGACCCGGATTAAAGGGGAATCTGTCGTCAGTTAACACAGAGTCGTTTATTCGGATTCCCTTTCCCCGAATTGCAATACCTGCTAGTGCGTTATTCCCAATGCCAACGTCAAAAAACCTAATTTTATCAAGAGAGTGTCTACCAATTTCTACATCTTGTGGCGTTGAAATTCTCACGCCATGTCGCTCATCAGCTTGTGCCAATGGACGGTTCAAAAGGGGTAAGCCACTGAACTGATTAATACCGCAATTCTGGATAAATGTGGGAAAAACCCTTGATCGACTTAATGGATAAAATTGTGTTGCCCCTAATGCTAAGTCACGTTCAAAATCAAACACTGTTCCATCACCATGAAATTCTGACACATCATCCACTGAACATAAACGAATACCATTGTTGAACACAGAGTCTATGTAGCAGTTAGAAAAGTCAATGTGAAATGTTCCTCCTTCCAGAACAAATCCATTAGATTGTGAAGTAAGATTTTCCGTTCTCAATCGTCCAATATTTGTCAAACTGCTCTTAATCACACAAAACGAATCAGGTCCAAAGATTGTTCGACTGCTTTGATTGCGTGTTCGAAGTCGAATACCATCAAGTGCAGTATTTCGAATTGCAAGATCTTGTAATTTAATCATAACTCTTGTTTCATCGATTCGTATACCACACCCTGTAAGTGATGTAATCTCTTGAATCGTATGGTCGTTATGATGTATGTCGACATCGATATTACAAAGACTTCGAATACTTTTTATCCCGTTTCCACAGTTTTGAATTAGAGGTAACCCGGGATAGTTTCCTCTTATGATCAATTGATATTGATTCTGTCCAGTCCCTCGCGAAAGGTTTATCGCAGACCCTTGATCGTCTTCCAACTCACTGCCAGGGGAATACCCAAAGTTCTCAATGTGAATGTTCTCCGCTAATATACCAGTGGGATGAAAGTCGTCCGGACCGCTTAATCGGATTCCATCACTATTTTGTGTGTCATTTTCTTGCAAAGTGCCTTCGATACGCGTATTAGATATTCTGGAAACAGTATCTTCATTAAGAATAAATAATCCCTGATAAATGATACCTGTAATTGGAATGCGTCTAGCCCAACAATGATCCATAAGAAGTTGTGAACAGTTACCACTCACGATAAGCATCCCTTCGTCAGGATCTGATGAGCCGATTCGATCAAAGCTGCATCTAGTAAGTAAGGCTCGTCCGCGATGAGTTTGTGAAAAATCTCGTACTATTATCCTTCCCGCGGTTCCATTTTCAAGAGTAGGTCGAAAAAAAATGGAATCCTCCTCTTCACCATTTGCAGATAAGGTTACACCAATCAACTCTAAAATCGAACCAGGCGCCATAAATATCTGACATCCAGCATGAATTGTAAGACTGACTTCATCCTGAATCTGTTCATTTGCACAAATCGTCAGATGACCATTTAAAGTTACCGTTTCATCGCCTTGCCATTCGAGAGATAAATTAGTAATTGTTTGATCTCCGTATACAAGTTGAGCAAAACAATCAGTGACATACGAACTGAGTGACAAAAGCAACACAACTGTTAACCGACCGATAACGATTAATCGGGTAACTTTAATATTATGTTTCATCGAATACTCCTTTCGTTGTTGAACAAACATCTGTTCCATGGCTTGGCAGTGTTCAATTAGAGGTTCAAAGGTTGATGATGCTTTAAGTAAAAGAGTAATGAGCAAGTGTTCGCTTTAATGCGAACATAAAGTTTGGAAAGTTTCCGCAGGATTTCACATTAGAACTTAAGAAACAGTACCAAATCTTCAGGTTTAACACTGCTTATGACCCGTTAACAAAACAGAACCGTCTCATCAGTACCGTTAAGGTAAGAAGAGTTATTCAATCACGCAATGATTTGTGTCTATTTTTATAAATATTCATAAACTATTGTTATCGCGAACCTTGACAGTTCAATCGGGCAAACTAACGCTCCAATTCAGATCATCTTCACGGAAACTGGATTCAATTTATTTGATGCAACCACCTGGTCATTCTTGTTTAGAAATGTTTGCCGCGTTCTCCGCCCACCCCGGTCAGAATTATTTTTTCTGCAATGTTGACCATTTAACCCATGACGGCGATGACGACAGTGACGGCACTTTTGTCGTATTCATAATTTTCTTTCCGTTATCACAGCCCATTTATCAATGGGCTTTTTCTATTTATGCGAAGCTTCTGAAGCATCACTTATGCGAAGCTTGCTGAAGCATCGCCTACACCAACCCAACGAAAGGAATCAACCAATGAAACCAACAACCGAACTACAATCAACCCGAAAACTGCTGCTGGAAATGTTCACAACATCGCGCGGTCATAACCTAGTCGACAGCGGTTGCGCCTATGGCTATTCGTCAGACCACAACCAACGCTTGGGATTAGATCGGCAACCATTTCTACTGAAAAGGTAATGGGAAACCGGGTATCGCGGTAAACACGACAAAGGAGTTCACGTCGGTTTTTTAGTCAACACGTTAAAATACATTGAAGCATTTATTAGTGGCATCCACGAACCACTACAAACCGCTTGCGACAATAATTTTGTCGGGAAATCGTATCCCAAGGATAACCTATACTGTTACATCGATGGTGGCTTTTACAGCAAGGGTAAGTCGGTTTGCGACCGACATACAATTCGTCGCGAAGTGATTGAAGACCCGATTATAAAACAGGTAGCGCAAATCGTAGACAGTACAGTGATAGCTGATCGACTAGCTGCACGTATCGAAGCATTCCTGCAAGTTCAATCAAGCGATAACAGCGATCTTAAACGCTTAGAACGCCAGATTGCTGACAACCAGTTAAAGATTGATCGCTTATTCAATTTGGTCGTAGAAGCTGGCATCGACAACGACACAGCAATTCCCAAGATTAGGGAACTGGAAGCCGATAAGGTCCGTTTGATGAAATTACTGCAAAAAGAAGAACAGACTGCAACAAGGCAAGTTCAGATTCCCAGAGTTGCCAGGGAAGCCGTGGACTTTATGAAGGGGTTTCACAAATACTTCGCGAAGGCACCGATACAGGAACGAAAACAACTGATCCGACACTTCATTCAATCCATTCGTGTCAGACCAGAAGACCGACAGATTGATGCCATTTTAACGAAAATTCCGACGACCGATCCAACCTTCTTACAGGTGGTAAGGTCGTCGGAACAAGAACTTAGAAGCACTTCCGGCAGTGCAAAAAGTAGCGGGGGAGCCATCTTCTCTGCAGTCACACGCTTAGAGTACTATACGTCTATATCTTTACAAGAGTTACACAACTTTGATAAGCGTAGTACGGGTGTGTTTTTAGGGTAGCTTTTAGCATCTTATTCGACTTCTGTGACACTTGATCACTTCCATCTTCCCACATCAATTCTATCGCTTTCGTGGCACAATGATCAAATCCTCACCTTTGCGTGAAGACGTTTTACTGTTGATACGGCGACACGAATCGACTACGATTTGATCGAAGCCATGATACAAGTCCCGGATGAACCCCGTATTCGAGTTAGTCATCACGACTTTGCAACCAATCGACAAAAGACGTTCAAACTCAATTCTCAGATTGATTTGGTCTCTTACACCGAAACGGAACTGCGAGTACAGATAGTCGTCATTGTCAAGATCTTCGGGGTGATAAGGTGGATCCAAAAAAACAAAATCATCTCGTTCAGCATTTACATGCAGTACCCCATGATAATCTCCTGACAAGATTTGAATCCCCTGCAGTGACAAGTGAGCATTCAGTAGTGAACGTTCGTCGCAAATCACTGGATCT
>JAOTSC010000007.1 GCA_030247525.1 bacterium
CAGTTTGATCGGAGTACATTGGCGAGATACTGCCGTCGTTGGGAACCCAGATTTCAAACGAAGCGCCGCTCGCATCGCCATTGATGAGTTCAATCCATTGATGGTAACGACCGCCCGCGAGCTTGAAACGGGTCATCGGATTGTAGTGGTACACAAACGCTAACCGGGGGTCGAACTTCGTCCATTTCCCCATCTCGTGCCAATACCAGCGGAGACCGTATTTCATTTCCAATTTGGGTGCCAGTTTCCAATTGTCTTGCAGATAATGAGCGATGTTCCATGAATGTCCGTTAATATCCGCTTGCGTTGTCTTTTCGTTCATACTCTTCACGACAACGGAGAAGCGGTGCGCTTCGATACCAGTACGAAAGGTATGATTCGATATGCCGTGGTATTCGCCATCGGTTCGCAACATCTGGTCGTGAAATTGATTCGTGAATGCCATCATCTGTCGGCCTTCGTTGTAGATACTGAAGTCGCTTGCATAGCGGCTGTACGTGTACCCGAACGTGACAAATGCATCGGTACTCACTACATGACGGAGGCGGCTGGCGAAGGTGCGATTGCCCCATTGGGTACTAATCTTGAAACGACTATCGTCGTCGCCTGCCTCTACTGTCATATCGTCGAGTCCGGTGTAACCGGCAACCGTCAGTGTCGTCTTTTCATTAAAGTCCCAATTCAATTTGCCATTCGCATCGTAGAAGTAGTAATCGGGAAGGTCTTTGAAATCCTCATTTTTCCGCAATGGGTCAAGAATGAAATCGAAATAGGTACGTCGTCCCGACAATGCATAGGAACCTTGCTTACCGGGTAACGGGCCTTCAATCAAGGCACGGGAGGAGACGATACCTAACGAAACGTTGCCCTTGGTTTCATTCCGGTTGCCTTCTTTCGTGACGACTTCGAGGATACTGCCGGCACGACCGCCGTACTCCGCCGAGAAACCGCCCTTCATCAGTTGTAGATGCTTGACGGCGTCGCCATTGAATGTAGAGAAAATGCCGAACATGTGCGATGGATTGTACACTGCGCTTTGATCCATCTGAATCAAACACATCGCGGAATTGCCACCGCGAACATTTAAGCCGGTGGAAATATCCGACGTCGATTTCACACCGGGGATTGCTTGAATCATCCGTAGAATATCGACTTCTCCGGCAAGCGCCGGGATATTTTTTATGCGCTGCGATTCGATAACGACTGAGGAAACTTTTGCGGTTTGTCGGCCTTCGTCGTTCTCTTCCCGTTCGCCGATGACTTCGATTTCCTTTTGTTGGACACCGGTAACCGCTAACTCGACATCGAGGGTTTTCACTGCATTGGCATCAAGGGTCACTGGTTTAGTGAGCACAGCATAACCCATTGCGCTAAACCGCAGGGTGTAGTTGCCAGCCGAGAGGTTACTCAAGATGTAAAAGCCATCGAGATTTGCCGGGGTGCCGATGTTGGTATTAGCAATTTGCACCGAAGCGCCGGGTATGGTCTCACGGGAAGAATGATCGCGGACAAAGCCACGGATGGTAGCGGCTTGTACTGTCGCACCAAAGAGTATTAGAAAGAACCAGGTTAGAAGGCAAGTGTGCCTTTTCAGATTGCAGGGGATGTTTCGCATGGGGATCCGATCTCATAAGATTCGTATTTAACAGAAGTTGCGACATTATTACTAATGTGAAATATTCCGCAACCAATCATTAGTGCCACCACATTGTCGATTGGTTGCACCGGCGAAAAGATACAAGAAAGCAAAAGAAGAGTCAAAATGAAGAATTTGTTATTACTTAACAAGCAACAACGATTGGGTTGTTGAGGTGTTAACTGTCGATAACCGGACGAAGTATATACCGGAGGGAGTATTCACAAGGGATAGGGGATAGATACCATTTCTGCGGTTGGCATCATCCAGTGAGAAGGTCGAAACTTGTCGTCCGGTACGATCAAAGAGTACACCCGTTACCGGCGATGTTGGCGGTAGGGAGAAGCGAATTGTAGTACTCCCATTGGTTGGGTTCGGATACAGGGAAAATTGGAACGGTTGCGGTAAAATCACACCGTTTTGAGTAATTGGATCCGGTGCGGCGACATCGGGGAATACCGGTGTTGTCCGGAATGGGAAAGGATTGACAAACGCTGGTAAGGTTTGACCTAATCCACCGGGATTCAGTGGATGATTCGGTCCCGTCGGATCGCCCCAATAACAATTCGGAGCTATGATTGAACTAAACTCAGGGACGTGATCGGGGCGAGTAGTAAACTGAATACTATTCCCGATAAAATCGGAGTTTGTTATAAAAACATGTTCCAATGAACTTGCAGAAAATCGTTGAAAAACGCTACCGCGATTTGCGATGAATCGACATGAGTCAATCAATATATCATTCGCTGCAATGCAAGTAAGAATATTATCGGAAAAGAGGCATCGATCAAGTTTCAGAGTACTATTCGCTTCAATGATGGAGGTTTGTGCATTGAAACAATATCGAAAAATTGACTGAGCGATAATTACCGTGTCGGTGTTTTGTGTTACGCGGATAATCCCGTAATTCGTAGTTGCTTGGCAAGAATCAAAAGTGACATCACGAATGAGTTGTGTTCCCCCTGTTCCGTTGTAACCGACGAATAATCCACGGGTACCAAAATGTTTAAAATTGCTTCTGTTGATCGAAAATTCACCGCCAAAAAAGAACACTTCACCAAACACCGATGCGACACAATTATTGATTGTTAACAACCCATCCCCAACTGCTACAAGCGCGATTCCGCTCGTTGTTCTACCGCTCATGTAACATCTTTCGAACGTGGTTGTACAACTATCACTTCGAAGCAGTGGCAAATGTCCTGAAGTATCAGCAAAGATGAATTGACAATCGCTTGCGTAGAATGTGTTCGCATCCAGAAACAACCCACCGAAGAAGTTGTTAGTACTTCCAAACTCACCTTCAACCAAGCAATGGTTCAAATGAACTTCTGACCCTATACCGGTGAATACTCCTGCAGTAAAATACGGCGTTGTTGGAGGAAGAAAACGCAATCCGGAAAAAGTAATACGACAATGGTCTGCACGAATCCGGTTGTTTTCCACGCGCCAAGTTGTATTCAAAATATCATTGGAATCGGAAGAGAATATCCATCGTGAGGCGATTGTAACATGTATCGGGATTACTACACCAGTTTGATAATCATTCGGAGCCAATAGTACGGTGTCTTCCGGATTCGCTGCCGATATGGCTGTTAGAATTGATGCGTACTCCTCTGGAACGCGCCGAATCATAGCCTGCGTGTCGATACAAAGGAAAATGATTAATATTATTGAGAATATGCCATTCATACGCACCCATTCTCAGAACAGCCGAAGTAACCGAAAGACTACTCGACTTGCCAATGAACCATTGCATCCAAATTGGTTGGATTGCTAATGTTAGTCGATTGTAATGTGTATGTTCCAGTGGTAGGAAACATAAAATAATATGTTTCGTCGGAGGTTGACCCAGTCTTCAAAGTGAAATCTTTAACCGACACCCCATCTTTTATCACTTTGCAATGTACTGTTGCTCCCGATTGGGTGTGAACCATATCAAGAGTGGCTCGATAATTTGAATTGGCAGAAACCTGCTCGTTGTCGTTGCAGGTAACACCATATTGATCCATGAACTGCTCACAGATTGTCGTCCATGCCCACGCCACGCCTACAAAAATAACAACTGCGAGGCTTGACAAAAGAATTACTCGGTACTTCTTCATAACCACCTCCTGGTTTGCGATGGAAACATTTCCATCAGGAGAAGGATACAAAAAAAAAAAACAGCAAAGGCAAGGATAAATGACTGTTTTGCTCAACTTACCTGTAAACAAATAATTACGAATTATTAGGCATGACTGAAGCTCATTGGTACCCAGTAATATCCCTCAACTTTGTTCGGGTGTCAAGCGAATTGTGACAAATCCGAAACTAATGCGCCTCCAACCAATTGTTCCCTACCCCTAAGTCGGCAACCAACGGAACATCGAGCGCGACTGCCTGTTCCATTTCCCGTTTCACCAATTCGGATAGTTCGTCCAGTTCCTCCGGCGGCGTTTCAAATACCAATTCGTCGTGGACAGTAAGCAGCATTTTCGCTTGGAAATGTTTCTCGAGACGCAACTTTTCCAATTTTGCATCGACATTGATCATCGCAATTTTTAACACATCGGCAGCAGTTCCCTGAATCGGAGTATTGATGGCAATCCGTTCGGCAAATTCTCGGGTCGCCCGGTTGTCGGCATGGATTTCGGGGATCGGACGTTTCCGACCATAGAGAGTGGCGACATAACCATGTTCGCGGGCAAAATCGACCGTAGAATCCATGTAAGCCCGCACGCCAGGGTACGTTGCGAAATAATTTTTACGGAAGGATTTTGCCTCATCCATTGGAATACTGAGCGCTTCCGATAAACCAAAATCGGTTTGCCCATAGATGATACCGAAATTCACCCCTTTTGCGACGCTCCGTTGTTCGCGGGTCACTTCGCTCAGTGGAATGCCAAATACTTTTGCCGCCGTTGCCGCGTGAATATCCAACCCAAGTTTGAACGCTTCCCGCAAAGTCTCATCACCGGAAAGGTGCGCCATCAGCCGCAATTCGATTTGACTGTAATCCGCCGAAAGAATTTTCCAACCGTCGTGTCCGGCAACAAACGCCGTGCGGATGAGCGCCCCCTCTTCGCTGCGAATCGGAATATTCTGCAAGTTGGGATCGGTGCTGGAAAGCCGTCCGGTCGAGGCGACTGCTTGATTGAAACTGGTGTGGACGCGACCGGTTGTTGGATTGATCAGTTTCGGCAGCGCATCGACGTAGGTACCGCGCAATTTCGACAGCATCCGGTAACGCAGGACCAGTCCGGGAATTGGAATCGAGGGGTCCTGATGGGTTAATTTCTGCAATACATCTTCATCGGTCGAATAGCCGGTTTTCGTTTTACGCACCGGTTTCAATTTTAATTCTTCAAAGAGAATCTTAGCGAGCTGTGCCGGACTGCCGAGATTGAATGGGTGACCCACCAGCCGATGCACTTCCGCCTCGAGTTTCATTTGCTCCGAGGCGAAAGTGTGGGACAATTGCGCGAGAACATGGGGATCGATCCGGATGCCGGTACGCTCGATCCGGTAGAGTACTTTCGCAAGCGGCAGTTCGATCTCATCTTGGAGGTGCGTCAACTTTTCTTCTTCCAACCGTTCCCGCAGCAAAATTGCCAACCGCCGGGTGTAGTCGGCGTCTTCACCGGCATATTCGGTAATTTTCTCGATTGGAACATCAACCATCGAACGTTGATTTTTTCCGCTGCCGATGAGCGCTTCGGTCGGAATTTTGGGGAGATTGAGATATTTCTGCGACAATAAATCGATGCCGTGAGAACGCGAATTCGGATCGAGTAAATAACTCATCAGCATCGGATCATCGCTCCAGCCCGCCACCTCGACGCCGCAATGATAGAAAATTAGCGCATCGTATTTGAAATTCTGTCCGCATTTCCGTTTCGCGGGATTCTCGAGCCAAGGCCTCAACTGCTCGATTACGAACGATTGTGCCGGCAATTTTCTTCGCGAGGATAATTCGCCAAACAACGACCCTTCCACGATGGTTGCGTTCTCCTCGGTTTGCTCCGAAGAGAACCCTTCAAACGATGGGAGATGGACAAACCAAGCGTGTTGCGGGCGAATACTGATAGAAATCCCAACTAGATTTGCTTGATTGGGATCGAGTCCGGTTGTTTCGGTATCGAGTGCGGCAAAATCGGCGGAATCCAACTCCTGTATCATCGCCTCCAACTGAGCGACTGTATTCACCGTTTCGTAATGGCGTTCTTCGGCAGTTGCATCGCTGGAGGTCGCTGCCACGACTTTTTTGAGGAGTGCACGGAACCCCAATTCATTCAGGAGTTGTTGCAAATCGCTGCCGGCGAATGGCCCGAATGTTAGCGCAGAAATATCGTCGGGCACCGGCGCATCGAATCGTAACTCAACCAAAAAACGCGACAGTTTTGCTTGTTCGCTATTTGCGGCAATAGTCTCCCGCCACGACTTTTTCTCGATTTTCTCGACATCGGACAGAATGTTATCGAGTGAACCAAACGTTTTCAGTAACTCAGTGGCGGATTTATCGCCGATTTTTGGAATGCCGGGCACGTTATCGCTGGTGTCGCCGACCATTGCGAGCCAATCGCCGAGTCGTTCCGGGGGTATCCCATATTTCTCCTGCACCGAGGCGGCGGTGATTTCGTTCCATTGCCCGGCGGTGGTACGCGAAGGGGAGAGAATGCGAATTTTCTCGAATTGTAATAATTGCGCAAGGTCTTTATCGGCGGAGACGATAATCGGCTCGAATCCTTCCTTGGCGGCGCGGGTGGCGAGGGTTGCCATTAAGTCGTCGGCTTCGAAGCCGGGCGCTTGCAATACTTTGATGCGCATCGTCTCCAGCAATTGATACAAGAGCGGTACTTGGGTCTGCAAATCTTCCGGCATCTCGTCGCGGGTCGCTTTATATTCTCCATAGGCTTCGTGGCGAAAAGTCGGTTCCGGGGTATCGGTGCATACGACTAAGAGGTCGGGCTGCTCGCGCTCGATTAATGCGAAGAGGGTATTGACGAAGCCATACAGCGCGGCGACATTCATCCCTCGCGGCGTTGTGAGCGGCATTCGCGCCATCGCAAAGTAACTGCGGTAGAGTCCCGCCATCGCATCGATTACAAGAAGTTTCGGCATCGTTTTCCCGGTTAGATTTGTTAGAAAGGTACGCGGAAATTTGCTTGGAAGATAGTTTCGCGGTACGTTATCTCCGATTTGTTATTAACAATTCGTCAAAATTCATGAAAGTAGGGGATTCGTTCGCGAGTTGCCCGACTAAACCAGGAGATAAAACCATGAGCAATGGAGTTACCCCCCCGCAAGCGCCGGGACAGCAAGTAACCATCGAACTCGACGAGAAAATCGGCGAGGGAATTTATTCCAATTTGGTGTTGATTACTCACTCGAATGCAGAATTTGTGTTGGATTTCACCCGCCTGCTGCCGGGTCTACCGAAAGCGAAAGTGCAGTCGCGGATTATTTTGGCTCCGCCTCATGCGAAAGCGTTACTGAATGCCCTCGAAGAGAACATCAAGCGGTATGAAGAACAATTCGGAACGATCCAAGCCGGTGGTGCGCAAGGTGACCGTCAATTCGGTTTTAAATAAAACTCAATTGTATCAAATCCAATGGTACGGGATTGGAATCCCGTAACCACCAACTCGGGTTAACCACTCATGAAAAGTTGTAGGGGCGTAAAGCATACGCCCCTATTTATTTTGCATAACTCGCAACATGAAACGAGCGGTGCACCGAAGGCACACCGCTCATTTCTTTTCGAGAGAGGAGAGCGAACTACTTTACGAACATCACTTTTCTCGTTGTTGTGAATTTTTGGGTATCAAGCCGGAGGAAGTATATCCCGGAAGAAAGTTGCGATGCATGATATACCATGCGATACGTATTCGCAGCTAACTGCCGGTCGACCAACCGCGCCACCTCTTTCCCTTGGACATCGTACAACGCGAGCCGCACATAACCGGCGTCGCGGATGGCAAACCGAATCTCCGTGCTTGCATTAAATGGATTCGGATAATTCTGCATCAGTGCATACTTCAGCGGGACAATTCCAATCGCATGGGGCGAAGGAGTCGCACTGGCGATTATTGGATTGATATGTTCGTTTCCATCGAGGTTTACATCGGCTAACCGGTAGTAATAGGTCACATCATTCGTTACCCGGGAGTCGGTCCAGGTGTAGCGATACGGCTCCGGTGAAGTGCCGCGTCCGGGAAGCATAGTAACCAGTTCGCCGATGACGTTCCGGTCAGTCGAACGGTAGACGCGATAGAAACCGTTGTTCAATTCGCTTTCCACCTGCCACGAGAGAACCACACTGCGATCCGACCCGGCTGCTGTGAAAGAAGAGAGTTCCACCGGAAGGACGCCGGAATTTCCTAATGCCCAAATCGAAAAGTGGTTCAGTCCGGTGATCGTCATTTCATAGATGCCACTCGGTACCGGGGCGACTTCGGTGACGGTTCCAGCAGCGAGTACCCAAGTCACCCCGCCATCGGTGGTATATCCTGCTATCAGCGGTGGTGAGGCATGAACCGGATCGGCAATGCCCACTGGGAGATCGGCGGCAGTAAACCGAAGGATAAGTGTAGCATTGACAAAATTGTTATCGGATGCTTCAATCGTCCAAAATCGGGAGATCGTGTTCTCGACCGGGAATTGGACAGCATGGACTTCTAACGGGCGTTCCGTAGTATAGGATGCGGTAACACTTCCGGGATTATGCCGTGCCGGGGCCTGATTGGGAAATGCTAATTCAACTGGAGGTTCACCGCCGGTGTTCGGGTCCGGTGGAAAAGTCGGGGTAAACTCGACCCCACTATTATCGCCATTAGGATTGGTTGAACTTGCGGTAGCGCCATTGCTCCATGCTTCCATGACATTTGCCGTGAGCGTAAAGTAATATGGCGTCCGGAGCGCATCCTGATTAGTAAACCGGATGTTTGTGATTTGAACACCCATCGAATCAGCCTGAAACCTGATGGTGAACTGTGCTGTATCTCCGTTTGCTAATACTTGTGTCGGAACATCCCCAAGAAATGAGAACAGCGTCGAGTCGGAGCCATAAATCTCGAAATCCGTCAACGAAGATTGCATATCACCAGTATTCGTAATGATGAAGGTTTGATCGATGGTAGAGCCGATAGCTATGTTACCCATGCTCTTGCCACTACCTACCCCGACCGGCATCTCACCCATCGTAACTTCAATCTGAGCATAACGGTAATCCAGTACCGTGACGTAAATATCGTTATTCGTCCCCGAAAACGTGGGATCGTAGGCATCAGGTGTGGTGGGGAAATCGGCATAATCGTTGTTTCCAGCCAACAACATTCCCGATGGGTTATAGGGAGCAACCAGTTGAACATCGGAGTCCCACTGACTACTGCCGAGATAAGTACTATAGAGCAATTGGTTATTGCTATTGAATCTTGCTGCGAATAAATCGGCTTGTCCGGATAGTGATGTTTGGACGGCATTGGGAGTAACCGGCAATCCTGTACCGTAGGTAACGCCCCCAATCAGTAACCCGCCAACACCATCAGGTGCTACTCTTTGAATGTTGTCACTGGAACCGGAACAACCGAAGTAAGAACAGTATTCAATAGTAGTGAGGTCCTCACTCAGTCGCACGATCAAGCCATCGCCACTACCACTGCGGGCAGTTTGATAGGCATTTCCGGTAACCGGAACGTCAAGACTTGTTGTACCACCTACCAAAGTGATGGAACCATTTCCAGTTGCGATAGCATCGGAGAAATCGTCCATACCGCTAAAGCCGAAGTACGTGCTGGCAATAACTTGTCCGGTAGATAGATTAAACTTCGTTACATAACCATCGTTAATATTGGCTGGGTTCTGGGTTGTCTGGTAGGCACCGGCCGTTGTAGCTACTGTATAGACGTCATCGACTCCGCCGATGAGTGATGCAACATCATTCCCATGATAAACGATTTCACTGGCGGCAACGGAAAAGAAAGTACTGTATGATAGTGTTGCACCATCATTCGTGAGATAGGAAAAGAAGTTGTACCAATTGTTCGGACGCCACGGTTGATAAGCATTGGGTGTCGTCGGAAAGGCATTATCATTGGTCGTTGCAAACACCATCACGCCGCCATATCCGTCCGTCTCAACGTCCCATCCTTCTTCCAGATTATCCGCACCAAGATATGTGCTGAAGATTAGGCCATTTCCCCAAGAATTCAGATGCAATACGAAGACGTCATAGCTGACATGTGGGTCTCGCTGATAAACACCTGGAGTGGTGGGAAAGTTATTGACTTGTCCGGGAATCCAAGTGGAACCGGTTACAAATACTCCCCCGGTGTTGTCATCACACATCCCATAGGCGTAATCTGCGCCAGCACCACCGATGTAAGTGCTATAGACCAACGAACTACCGGTGCCACTCAATTTCGTGACAAAGACATCTACCCCACCATTAGAAAATATGTCATAACTTCCGAGTGTAACCGGAAAGGTCGATGAGGAAGTGTAGCCGGACATAATTGCGCTATTGCCAACGGCTTCGGCATCATGCACGACTTCGAATACATTCGGGTCACCAACGGCAGTGCTAAAAACGAATGGATCAATAACTAATTGCTTCGAGTGGTCATACCCATCCGGCAAAGATAAACCCACAACATATTCTTCCAGTAGAACAAAGCTTGCCCGAAGGGAGCGTTTACTCACACCACTACCTTGCCAACAGCCGGGAATCGACTCTCGCAGACTTTTTACACTGGTGTTCAAGACCAATTCATTTCGTTGTTGGTCAATCGTGAGCGCATTCAATCCTTGATAACGAAAACGAACTTGCGATGGGTCGGCATTGGGTGCAACAACGATGTCGTACTTCAGGTTTCCATCTTGTTCGTGGTAACGAATGTCCACTCCGGGCCAAACATCCGGGTAGGTGAGGCTGCGATAGTTCGGAACATTGGTAGCCCACTTCTTGGCATCATCGCCCAAAAAGTAGTTGTTGTTCCAACCAACGCGATCATCAACAATCACCGACTTCCCGGCCGATTTCTGAGGAGAGGATGCCTCAAACGAAATGCGGTAGGCATGCGCCTTGTTTGTGATCGGGTTACGTGACATGTCCACGACACTTACCCGATCCCGGTTTGCGATTGACTCGGTCGCCTGCACAGTGACACCGTCCCGTTCAAACCACCACTGTAACCCGTTGCCAGTAGCGTAGTAAAGAACCCGTGCATCCCATTGCCCGCAGTTCTCGGTAAAAATGACGGCAGTTTGTCCGCTGTTTGCGACAAGAAGGAGTATAGCTAACGCGATGCTTAGCGTTAACGTCTGGATGTTTCGTTTCACGATACCTCCGATAGCAAGAGTGAAGAAAAAGCATTATATTACTATTATCAGGTAGTAATGCTACCAGAGTATACAACTTGTTAAAATTCATGTCAAGGGAAATCCCCAAAAAAAATGAGAATTGGAGAATTGCACCGTGACTGTCATCACTTTCGTAGCAAAGTGGAACTGTTTTACGAATTGCATTACTTTCTCAACCAAGTTTTATCATCAGCGCTGAAAGGATAGGAGAAGAAGAAATGTCGGCGTTATCGGCACTCATCGAGTTAGGCTTCACCCAAATGGAGGCGGAGGTCTATGTCTGTTTACTGGAGACTTCTCCCCAGACTGGCTATGCTATCGCCAAACAATTGGGAAAACCGGCACCGTACGTCTATCGCGCAGTCGACGCTTTAGTGCGGAAGAGTGCGGTGTTTCTCGATAAAGGGGATTCCAAACTCTGCCGCGCTGTACCCTACGAGGAATTGTTAGAGCAATTGAAGCGGTCGTTCCAACAACGCTGCAGCGAAGCGGAAACGCAGTTACGGAAAGTACCGGTATCGGATTGGGACGACCGGATTTATCATCTTACTACAGTCGAGCAGGTGTATGAGCGGGCGATTGCGATGATTAACGCTGCGCAGGATCGCATTAACGTCGATGTCTTTCCACTCCCGCTGCTGGTGTTGCGTGACGCGTTGGAAAAGGCGCATGAGCGCGGGGTCAAGGTGGCTGCGCTGTTATATGAACCGGTCAAACTCAAGGTAACGAAAACGGTCGTATTCCGGAACGAGCGGTTGGTACAGGATTGGCCGTCGCGGCAATGGATCTTAGTGACTGCCGATGCGAATGAGTATCTCGTGGCGCTGCTTTCGGAAAAGTGCGAAAAAGTGTACCAAGCAATCTACAGCGGTAGTCCGGTGCTCTCGTATGTCCAACAATACACAATGAGTTCGGAATTTCTGTTATCGCTCTTGATCGAGTCTATGTTCGACGGCGCCGATAACGCCCAAATGCAAAAAATCTATCGGCAGTGGTTGAAATCATTCTGGTCGACAAAACCGATTGGCGCACACCGCATGGAGAAGATGTTTGGGTGGGAATGATTTATTTTTGTTAACGTCTTAGTAAAAGTGAAGGGGCGGATGGCATCCGCCCTTTTTTATGTATCAATAGTAATTTGATGTAATTCGAGAGTTCTATCTATTTTTAGCTTTTGAAAAAATTACTTCCCACTCCACTTGGGTTTGCGTTTCTCGAGGAATGCGGACATCCCCTCTTTTTGATCTTGTGTTGCGAACAAGAGATAGAAATTCTTCCGCTCGAGCAGGAGTCCTTCTTGTAGCGTTGTTTCATACACGGCATTGATCGATTCTTTCGCGAGCTGTACGGCAAGCGGTGGTTTTGCTGCGATTTCTTTTGCGATGGCAAGCGCTTCCTTTACCGTGAATTCAGGGGGGACGACTTTCACTACAAGTCCGGCGTTATAAGCTTCCTGTGCCGTTATCATCCGTCCAGTCAGTACCATCTGCATTGCGAGCGCTTTCCCCACCGCCCGGGTCAAACGTTGGGTACCACCTGCACCCGGCATCACACCAAGCGAAATTTCCGGTTGTCCGAATTTAGCATTCTCGCCGCAGATGATGAGGTCGCAGAGCATCGCTAATTCGCAACCACCGCCCAATGCAAAACCGTTTACGGCGGCGATGATCGGTTTCTTGTTGCGGCGGATACGATCCCATTTGGCGAATTGGTCGCGGGTTTGCATATCGATCGGCGTCGCAGTCGCCATATCCTCGATATCGGCGCCGGCGGCAAAGGCGCGGTCATCTCCGGTCAAGACGATGCAACGGACATTCTCATCCCGATCAAGCGTCTCGAAGGTCGTGACCAACTCGTCCATTACTTGCAGCGAGAGCGCATTCAACACCTTCGGTCGATTCAGTTGGACGAGGGCGACTGTGTCATGCATCGTTACAATGAGAAATTGTAAAGCCATGGATTCACCAAGTAGAAGTTCGATTGATCGAACCCGATTACCAAAAAGACGGGCGCAATGAATAGTGCCCCTACATCTCTATCCCCTATTCCCTATCACCCAATTTATGTCCACAATGGGGACAATAGTTGGAACGGGAGGGGCAAGTCATCTTACATACGGAACAAACCACAGTCGGCGCACCCCAGAGATATTCGGGAGAATCGTCGTTTTCCCATTGCCCCCGGACAGCTCGGTAGTTCGGTTGTCGCTTCTCCTGAAACGCGCGCATCCCTTCGTAAATTTCCGGATAGGCGGTATGAACGCCAAGCCAATCGCGGGCATGTTGCACCGTAAGTCCCCACGAGAGATCGCGCCAGAAATTCAATTGCGTCTTCGTGTAACGGGTGACATTCGGCAACCGCCGCAACAGCTTTTTCGCCATTATATCGACGGCGGTATCGAGTTCTTCCCGGGGAACCACTTCGTTGATGAGACCCCATTCGTGCGCTTTCTTGGCATCGAGTTCTTCACATAACAGGAGCATCTCGCGGGCGCGACGGTCGCCAATAATCAGCGGCAGCCATTGGGTTGCGCCGCCCGCTGGAACACTCCCACGTGCGGGCCCGACTTGGCGGATGTACACATCGTCGGCTGCCACGGCGAAATCGCAGGCGATGTTAAATTCATTGCCGCCGCCGACAACAATGCCGTTCAATCGCGCAATCGTCGGTTTCCCGATGTTCTTGAGTCGCTCATGCGCTTCGATGAATGCGCCCATCCACTTCCAGTAGTCGCGCGGTCGTTCGAGAAATTCGTTGGTCTGTTCGTCGAGATCGGCGCCGGTGCAGAACGCCTTCTCTCCGGCTCCGGTTAACACCATCACCCCAATCGTATCGTCCCAACTAACATCCTCAAAGGCGGCGGCAAGTTCGCGCAACGTCTGCCAATTCAACGCATTGAACACCTTCGGCCGATTGATCATTACGGTTGCAACACCATCGACTTTGGTATAGATGAGGTTCTCGAAACCTAACTCCTCCGGCGACTTTCCGACATAACGACGGGTCACGACAACGCCTCCTCATGTCCGGTGGTAACGGTCATGATGCTCGCGGCAAATTGCATTGCATCCTGTCCGCACATCATCATCTCCGGTGACTTCATTGCCGCTTTCATCGCCTCAAGCGTGGGAAAACAGACTTCCGCATACGCCCACACCGGCGCTTCGCCGATAATCGATTTATCGACGATGTTGAGCGAAAACGAGGTCATCCCCGGCAACGCTTGCAAGGTCTGGATGTGACCGTTTTTGTAGCGAGTCAGGAATGCTTCGACGTCGGATGGTTTCTGGTAAAACACAATCATTTTGAACATTTCATTTCTCCTTGGGAAACGAAGGAAGGTAATCGCAAGTCTGGTGAACAGCAAGCGAAACTGGGGGGACAGGGGACGTGGGGTGGAAAGGATGGGTGTAGGGTGAAAGGTGAATGGTGTAAGGTGTAAGGTAAAGGATGTTGGGTAATGGGTGTGATGGGTACGGACAGGTCTCCAGATCTGTATCGTAGGGGAGTCCGGCGGGCTCCCGCAAAGAAGAGGGCGGCTGCCAGCTGCCCCTACAAACGGGCTTGGAAGCCCGTAACCACCACTACTTGGAGCCCTTAACCACCCAATACAAGAATTACCACCGCAAAGAGATGCCCCCTTCGGCGGTTTTGTCGCCGGTAGAACTGATAGTGTAGTCGATGCGTTGTTGTAGCGATGTATTGCCTTGATCGAAACGATTCCACTCTATCGAACCGGTTGTTAGAATTTCGGTAATCGGTGAGGTGGTTTCAGTGCGAGTAATCGCAAAGCGAAACTCACCGAGTGGAATGGTTGTCGGGAGGGAGGTTGTGAATCCGGTTGACCACTCGTCGGAGGCGTACTCGCCCGTCCCTTCGATGGCGAAGCGCGGTGACCAGTAACCCAGCAAAACCGCGCCTTGTTCGAGTCTGGTGGTCGAAGCGGCACTGCGGAGGGTAAAGGTGAAAGGTAAAATAATTTCACGCCATTCGAGTCCGGTTACCCGCTTCCGTTCGCGTTCGGTATAGGCGGCGATGGTTGCGTTACGGTGCTGTGTGCGCCAGAGCAAGAGCGGCAGTTTGGCAAAGGCGACCCACGCCCCGCGTTGCTCTTCCGCTCGCGTAATAATCCGCGCTCGTTCCCGGGCTTGTGAATTGCTTGAGTCGCTGTACACCCAAATTGGTTTACCCCAAACATTTCCGTCAACCAAACCGGAGGTATGAGCGGTTTGTGTGCACACGAACTGAATCGATTGAAAACTGCTACTTATCCAATCCCCCTCGAATTGATTCCACTTTCCATACCGGTTATCAAACGAAGCTCGGAGGTTCATTCCTTTGAGCACTGAGCCCCATTCGAACATTCCTTGTCCACGCGAACGCCATTTCGTGTTAGTGGGATTCGTTTGAAAAAATGTGCCACTCACCCATATACCACCTACAAATGGTTTTGCAGAATTCCAAAAAGTGACGGAACGTACGGTCGGAGCGGTGGTTACTTGGTAGATGCCAAACTCACCAACACCCAGCGATTGAAAGGTGTAACGGTCGCTATTATCGCGGGTGAGACGGTGATCAAAAGTCGAGTAGTGATAAGATTGTGCGAATCCCAGACCAGAGGAATACCCATCGCTATGGTCAAGCGTCCAAAGATAATTCCGATACCAATACTCCGTTTGGTAACGTTCGGTTTGATGATGAGGTGCTGAGCGCTCTACCGACCAACCGCCATAAATGTCCGTGTGTTCCCAAGCAAACTTTTCTACGGATAAACCGCTTCCCCATTTTCCCCGCAATCGTAATCGATTTTTCTCATTGTCGTTGTTCTGCCAAGACTCATCGGCATCGAATGGTACCCGAAATACGCCGGGTGCAAAACCGTCGGTTGTCGCATCGATTGCCGCCATGGCAAGCGCAGCCGATTTTCGTAAGCCCAGCGAATCCAACCCCTGCGCCGATCCGCTTAGAATCGAATCGGCGATTTCCGCTTCCAGTGCTGCCCTACGGTTGGGCTCCCACGTCGCGATTTGTTCAGCAATGGTCTCGCTGCTGTTGGAAGTATAGAGGGTCGATAGCTGCGAAGGGGGCGTTGGGATGGTCGCTTCCTGCAAGTGATAGCGTGGAGAACCGAAAACATACCAGCCGTGCAAAGATCGTTGTACGCGAGAAACCGGTATAGTGTCTATCGGTACCCCGCGATAGGAAATTGGGAATTCACGTACTGGATTTTTGCATTCTTTGGATGTATCGAATATCGTTGGATCTTTACTATACCGTGCGCTGCCGAAGGCATCCGACAACTGCAATCCTTCCATCATTTTTCGATTATTTTCCTGATGTTCTATGCAATGGTACAAAAGTTCTCTGTCATTGAGAGTTCCCTTTATTGTCACACTGGCAAAAGTGTTGTTATCACCGTCGATACTCGATAAACGATGCCGATGATTCAGTAACCATTCGCGGTTCTCGGCATCCCGCCATTGCACCTTTTCTATATCGGTAAAACGTGATTTTGCTATCGGAATCTTCGCAGCACTGCCGGGAAAAAGCAGCGTTACTCGTAGTCGCTCGAGCGGTAATCGTAACTGAGTTGTTTCCTCCGAAGAATTCGATCCGAGGGTCGCAAAGCCTTTTCTCAGTGTTCCGATAGCAGCGGGAAGCGTGACCATTCGCAAGGGATTCTCCCCGTTCTGTGCAGTGATACTCCACTCACCTACTTCCGGCGACAACACTTCCCCCGACAACATGAATTGAATCTCGACTTTGTATGGGTTGGCGAATTCTTGATCGGTAGAATCGATCCGGTCGATGATAGCGATTGTGTTGCCAAGACTGAGCATCGTTCGCGAAAGCCATACCCCATCCTGTTTCCATGTAGTTTTTGCGATAAGGTTCGTTTGATCCCACAGTGCGCCGTCCCAAACCGGAGAATTCTCGTTATCATCACTATCATAAAACTCATGCAATGGCTCGCCATCGACGAGAAAGGCACTCTGCGCTTCGCTCGACATCCAATACCGGCGGTCGGCGTCGTACACCCCTTGCGGCCCATACCCCCCCGAAGTGATCCGCATCTGCGAACCAACCTCACACAAGAGATTTCCCGGATCGATTTGTTCGTGCCGTCCGGTCCAACGATTGCGCGGCTCGCCGCTCAAGACCGTCACTATCGGTACATCGGTTTTGTTGCGAATGATTGCCGCGCCGCCATCACGATAGATGCGTGCGCACGTCGATTGTCCCGGTCGGTGTTGGGTTGCGCGGGGAGCAAACCAAGCGGCATCGAACAGCCCTTCCACCGAGGCGGTTCCACTTGGCGAGAGCGTTGCAAACTGTGCGATGAGCGGTTCCTGTGGTAGTAATCGCGCCACCTGCCGCCACAGATTGCCACTGATCGGAAAAGTGTCGTCCAGCGGCAGCGGTGAACCGTTGTTCCGCGAAAGTTCGGCGGTTGTTACGGCGAGTTTATGGAGCAAGGGGTGCTTTAAAAGATTTTCGCCCATGCTCATATACAGCAGATTTGATAATCGGGTGAGATGGCGCAATACGGTCTGTGCATAGCCCGGACCTTCGCGATAGACACCATCAGGTCCGATCTGTGCTAACCCGATTTGGAGATAGCGCTCGGCAATCCGCCATAGTTCGATGCGGGTACGTTTTCCACCGGGAAAATCCGTCGGCGGCAACAATAACAATGCCGAGGCGAGATTGGCGCCAGTCGATAGCGCGTGATTATTCGGACCGATAAATTCAATACCATTACGCAAACGAATCGCGGCGAGTGTTAGTGTCTGTACGATCACATGCTGTTCGGATTCCGGCCTGGAATTCCGCAAAAGTGTAAATGCCATCGCAGCATCCGCTAAGGCTTCCGAACCTTCCAGCAAATCTCCCCATGCGCCACTCGCATCATTCCGGGCAAATCCGCCGCTCGCGGGCGGTTTAGGCAATGCCAGTAACAGCGCCCAACTCTGCGACAGCAAAACCGAATCGCGAAAGCCAATGCCGCCGGTCGCCAATACCAATGCTGCTCGGGCAAGTTTCGCGGCATTGTGAGGATTGCGGTAAGTTGCTGTATTGATAATCGCGGTTTGCAGGGCACGGGTCATCGCATCATCGGATTGGATAAGGAACGCAATTTCCGCTTGGCGGGATTGCGACTGGAAGTACACAGTCGGGGGAGTTTCCGGGAGTTGCGGAAGGGCAAAGGAAGCGCGGCGGAGATTGTACAATTCCCCGGCTGTCATCGCTTTCCCAACTCCGCGTACCAGTGCCCGTTCCACCGGTGCGAGAGCATCCCGCTCGATTGCTATTGCGAGTAAGGGGAGGAGTAAGAGAATGAAGAGTAGTTGTCGCACCTGACAAAATACGAAACCGTAGTGCAGTATACCGCTTTACTCATTCACAAAAAATGAACGGGCAGCTAAACGCTGCCCGTCCTTGATTTGGTACTGCAGTGGTTGATATTGCTTACGGATTAGTCGAATCCAAGTAGTTCAATGCATTCGTTAACAAGTCCTTGGCATAGGCCGGGTTGTGCGCACCATGGCTCTTATCGTTCTGATAGTAGCGAAGCGCCCAAGCGGCTTTACGGGATTTTTGGGTCGATTGACCATTACGCGGCGAACCGAGCGAGTCAAGGGAAATCGCTCCATTGTTGGTTAAGATACGTTCCAGTTGCGCAGCCAACGTATCGAGTTGGTTACGACCAGCATTGAGCGAACCGACGATGGAAGCAAACGAAGTCGCGCCACCGTGGCAACCGGTACATGCGGCAACTTCCGGTTTGAAGTTGTGCAGGTGATGTTGCGGCGATTCGGCTGTCAGATTCATGTGACACATAACGCATGCTTTGCGGCCACTGGCATTGGCTGCCGTCTGGTGGACGTGGGTACGGTTATAGGTGCGACCCGGCAACGAGCTGTCGGGAATTTCATAAGCACCACCACCAACAAACATATCCATTTGTGGGGAGCCGTGCGGTCCGAAGCGAGTGTTACCATTGACAATTTGACCGCGGACGGATGAACTGTCACGCCGATCCTTGTGGCACTGAACACAGGTTTGCGAAGCACCGTAGCCGGTGAAAGTACGTTGTGGGGTGTTGGTCGCCGCATTGAAATAGGTGGTAACTTCGTCGGAAATGTTACGTAATTGTGCCGTGCCCGAACCGTTCGAGTGCGGATCGTGGCAAGTCACGCAGCCTACGCCATCGACATTGCCGCGAGCTGGCATTGCCATCGCTGCCCAATCGGGATCGTTCGCTTTGATGAAGCCTTCGGACGTATGGCATTCCCAGCAATTGTTTAAACTGCCAACCGGGTTGGTCGACCATGTCGCACGGACGAATTCATCATAGAAATCTTCCGGGGTTTCGACTTGCATCGGATGGGCATGGCCTGAGCTATCATACTCGGCGAGCTGCGTATCATGGCACTTCACACATAGTGAGCTGTACTCGCCGCCGACTTTACGGGTCATAAGCGAAAGTTCCGGAGTATGCGAACGGTTGTAAACGACGTCGTTATGCGGGCCGTGGCAGGCTTCGCACTGGACGTTCTTGAGCGCGGTTAACCGCATACTGTCGTGGGCGGTTTGCGCCGGCCAGTAATCGTCGAAACCGTAGCGATCGGGACCACGGGTAACAATCGACGTATCGGCGAAGTTTGCCGGTGAGTCGTAACCTGTGGTATGGCACTGCAGACAGTATGGTTTGGCTTTGCTGGCGGCATCAAGACTGTCGTATGCCCAGTAGTGACCTGTTGTCTTCCAAGATGCAACAGTAGTCGCATGGCAGCTATTACAGGTCGTGGCATCGTCGCCGACATAGGTTGTAGTAAATGCACTTTGCCCATTGTTGCCATTTTGACCGGCGGGGCCGGCAGGACCTTGTTTACCTTCTTTACCTTCGCAGCCAACTAACAGTAACGCTGCAACGATGGTAAAGAGAAGAATCCAAACAGTTGTGGATTTCATGAGATTTCCTTTCTTGCGGAAAGACGGAGAGATTGTTGTAGTGTCATCGGAGCCCCCAAAACCGAGGATGCAAACACGAGAATTGTAACGCGTAGCTCCTCTCGGAAAGAACCGTTGTTTTGTTTTGAAATAATTTAATCTGGTAGTAAATCGGGAAGAATCTGAGATGCTGTTCGCACCGATTGCGTGTAAATTACATCGAAGACGCGGGTAATGTCAAGGCATTGCGATTCCTTGGTTTTGCAAAATCCGGTTCCTGAAATAACCTGTTATAATGATAATGTTTCAATGGTTTCAAATGTGATATATCTTTTTATTTATATAGAACATATAACAACACCTCATAAAACCTTTTTCCAGTATCTACTGCGCGTTATCGCTCCCAGAGTAGAACTCATTCAAACATCACGAATTATGACTACGAAGATAACATCCTTAATCTCCCGAATCATTCGTTTCCTTAACTTGTTGTGGTACTCGTTAGAATAATATTACTAATATAAACACATAAATACTGAGCGTTAAGATTCGCTTTGAAATAATCTACTTCATGGTTCCTTAGTATGTATTAACACCCGCTAAAAAGCTACTCGTAGGCTTCTTCCAGCATCTTAACAGATGTTTAACAATTCATTCACATTCCGTTAATGCAGTATTTGTATCCTTGTTTGACGTTGGCGAGCAACCACCGCCAGCTCGAGACCCGTGAAATCGGCAAAGTGCAACGCAAGGGAGATAAGTAATGAAACTTCGGATATCGTTTTTTCTTGTCGCGATGTTTGGCATTTTTACAATGGCGCTGGCAGAAACGACACTAACTGAGACAACAGAGCAACTTGCCGAAGTGAAAGGGCAAGTTGAAGGGATGAATGAGACGATGCTCGAGATGAAGACGACACTCGATGCATTAGCAAAAATTAAAATTTCCGGTTACATCCAATCGCAGTACCAAGTTTCCGACGGCGACGGCATCGGCTCCTATGCGGGCGGTAACTTCCCCGCCGGTGTACACCAGCGTTTTGCTGTACGTCGCGGCCGTTTCAAGATCAACTACGACAATAAGTTGACGCAGTATGTCGTCCAGTTGGATGTCACTCAGGGCGGCGTTGGCATCAAAGATGCGTACCTCAGTATAAGAGAGCCGTGGACAAAGAACTTTGAACTGAAGGCTGGTGGATTTGATCGTCCCTTTGGTTTTGAAATATCCTATTCCTCCAGTTCACGAGAAACCCCGGAACGGTCGCGGATGTTCCAAGTATTGTTCCCGGGCGAGCGCGACATTGGCGCTCAGATTGCATACTCCTCAGAGAGTGGTCCTTTGAGCTTCCTTAACGCGAAACTTGGCGTGTTTAACGGCATGGGTGTTACCGCGAACGAAAACGATAACAACAAAGACCTAATTGGCCGTGTTGGTGTGATGTTCCCCTTCATCGAGAAGAACATGCAGCTGGATGGTGGCGTATCGTTCTACATGGGTAAGGTTCGCAACAATTCGAAGTTTGTTTATGAGTTAAGCGACAAGAAGTTCAAAGTCGACTCGACTGGAACCAATGCGATGCAATACCATGATCGCACTTACATCGGCATCGATGCGCAGTACTACGCCGATTTACCGGTATTGGGTGGCATGTCGGCTCGACTCGAATACATCTCGGGCGATCAACCGTCTACCTCCTCCTCCAACGGTTTTTACAATGGTACTACTGCCAATACACCGCTATATAAGCGGAAGGTTTCCGGTTACTACTTCAACTACGTACAGAACATTGGTCTCAAGAATCAATTTGTACTGAAGTATGACGACTTCGATCCGAATACCGAAGTGGAAGGTAGTGACATCGGCGCTTCGGGGGCTGGATTAACCGCAGCCGACATCCAGTATTCCACGTTAGGTCTTGGTTGGATTTACCATTGGGATGGTAATGTGAAGTTTGTCTTCTATTATGATATGGTCACGAATGAAACGGTGAATAGTGCCGCATCCGGATCGCTTGCTGCCTATACCGAAGATGTGAAAGACAACGTCTTCACTATTCGCTTACAGTATAAGTTTTAATTAAGTGTTGCAGTTAGCAGTTGGATTCCGTCAGTCGTAAGGGAACCATTTTTGGAAAATTGCCCTTACACAGTGTAGCAAGAGGAGAGAAACTCGAATGAAAAAAAATTTCGTCATAGCAGCAACACTGCTAATCGCGATTGTAGTACACGCGCAATCGAAATCCGTCATCACAGTAAAGGGCTCGGATACCATGGTGATCCTTGCTCAACGATGGGCAGAAATCTACATGGGAACTCATTCCGACCTTTCCGTCCAGGTAACGGGTGGCGGATCGGGAACCGGTATCTCGGCGTTGATCAATGGTACTACCGACATTGCCAATGCGTCTCGTCCGCTTAAGCCAAGTGAGCGCGAAAAAATGAAGCAGCGCTATAGTTCGCTCGGTGTTGAAGTGAAAGTTGCGAAAGATGGGCTTTCGGTGTACTTGCACGAATCGAATCCCGTGCGTGAGTTGTCGATTGAGCAAATCAAGCAGATCTACACCAAAGTGATTACCAACTGGAAACAAGTCGGTGGTCCCGATGCGAAAATCATTCTGTACGGTCGTGAAAACAACTCCGGTACTTATGTATACTTCAAGGACAACGTATTAGGCGGCGCGGACTTCGCACCATCGGTACAATCGTTGCCAGGCACCGCGGCGGTCGTGAATGCCGTATCGAAGGATAAGAATGGTATCGGCTTTGGTGGCGCTGCTTACGGCAAGGGCATTAAGTACTGTGCCGTTAAGAAGGACGCTTCAGGCATCGCTTATGAACCGACCGAAGAAAACATCAAGTCGGGTGCATACCCGATCTCCCGTTTTCTTTACATGTACTTACGCAACAAGCCGACCGGCGCGTTGAAAGACTACATTGACTGGATTTTAAGCCCGGAAGGACAATCGATCGTAACCAAAGTCGGTTACTTCCCGGTGAAGTAGTCCCCATCGCACACGATTGATCGAAATCGCGCGGCAACTCCCGATGTTTGACGGAACGGAGCGGAGGTTGCCGCGTCGGTTGTTTAACAGATTCTTAACATTTCCTTCGTTCCTTAGGAAACACAAAGGAATCGAATGCCAAATAATCGAACGACAATCTTGGATGTACCCGCGGATTTGACGAACAAAAAAATCCGCTGGGGCGATTTTATTGCCGAACGGATTGTAAAGGGAATCGGTTTTTTCTGCTTGCTCATCATCTTTCTTATCTTCGCATTCGTCTTCCGCGAAGCGTAGCCGATATTTTTTGCTAAAGCAACCGCTACGAATGTGAATCAAATCGTGGAACAATCAGAGAGCTACGGCAGCGATGAATCGGATACGATTGCAACCGCAAATCAAGCGACGCCATCGTTGGAAACAGGCGGTTACGAAGGGGTTGCCTCATTCAAGAACTTAACGGGAAAAGACTGGCAGCCAGTATCGGAACATCCGAAGTATGGATTAATACCGCTCTTCGTTGGAAGTTTCAAGGTAACGTTAATCGCGATTTTGATTGCCGGACCGATTGGGATATTGGCGGCGATGTATACCTCTGCATTTGCGTCGCGGTGGGTGAAGGAATTGCTGAAACCAGCCATTGAGATTCTCGCTGGATTTCCCTCTGTTGTTATTGGATTCTTCGCGTTGGTTGTTCTCGCTTCGATGATTCAGGCAACGTTCGGATATCAATACCGGCTAAATGCCTTTGTCGGCGGCCTCGCTTTGTCGCTGGCGGTGATACCGATTGTTTTCACCATCGCCGAGGATTCACTTGCGGCGGTGCCAAATTCGCTATCGGAAGCAAGTCTCGCAATGGGAGCAACCAAGTGGCAGACAGTGCTGTTTGTCGTATTGCCGGCAGCGATTCCGGGAGTTTTAGCAGCGTTGATATTGGGATTTGGACGTGCCTTCGGTGAAACGATGATTGTCCTAATGGCAACGGGAAATGCCGCATTGATTTCCTTTAACCCCGCCGAGCCGGTGCGGACGATGTCGGCGACGATTGGCGCGGAGATGGCGGAAGTGGTGTTCGGCGACACCCACTACACGGTGCTGTTTCTCATTGGATCGCTGCTTTTTATATTCACTTTTGTCTTAAATGCGATTGCCGAGTTTTATGTCCGCCACAAGTTGCTTGAGAAATTCCGGGGTGTGTCATGATGAACAACCATTTCCTCGGAAAGTCGATAATAATCGCGGGAGCGATTTGTGCCTTCGCAATTGTAGTGGTTGTCATTGCAATCATGCTGAGAATCGCGGTAGGCGGTTGGGATGTAATGACGTGGGAATTTCTTACCGCGGTTCCCAAAGTCGGGATGACGGAAGGTGGAATTTTTCCGGCGATTGTTGGAACATTTTTACTCGTAGTGATTATGTCGATTGCGGGCGTTCCAATTGGAACGATTACCGCGATTTATCTTGCCGAGTATGCGAAACAGGACTCGTTGTATTCGCGTTTGGTACGCTTCTCAGTAAATACCTTGTCGGGAGTGCCGGCGATTGTATTCGGGTTGTTCGGGTTAGGTTTCTTCATTCAATTTGTCGGAGGTGGCATCGACAAGTTTTTGTTGGGTGGGAAGGAACTCCATTGGGGACAACCGAACATCCTGTGGGCAAGTATGACGATGGCGTTGTTAACTCTCCCGGTAGTAATCGTTTCGGTTGAAGAAGCAATTAAAACGGTACCGCGTGAATTGCGTGAAGCAAGCATGGCGTTGGGTGCGACGAAGTGGCAAACGATCTACAAAGTAGTGTTGCCCAATTCGATGACCGGTATTCTAACCGGGGGCATTCTTGCCGTGAGCCGTGGCGCCGGGGAAGTTGCACCGATTCTGTTTACGGGAGCTGCCTACTTCTTACCTGATCTACCCGATTCACTTTCCGATCAATTCATGGAATTGGGATATCATATCTACATTATGACGACGCAATCGACCGATGTCGAAGCGACGAAGGGGTTACAATTCGCAACAACGCTGGTGTTGCTCTTGTTAACCTTTACCTTGAATTTTTCGGCAATATTTCTCCGTTACCGGATGCGTAAAGTGCTAAAGTAATAAGAATAAAATTGTTAGATTTGGAAGCGGGTGTACTGACACACCCGTTTTTTTTATTTTATTGGTATTTTACCGCATTGTTTTCTTGAAACGTACTATATTGTATCATTCTTAGTCGTGTGTCCAATTTTTGTTACACAAAAATGAGTGAACGGTTGTCTATTCATTACATACTTAATCAGATCAAACTCTCCTTGTTGAGAGTCTTACTCATAGCAGTTGCCGGATTGTTACTTCCACCATTGGCGGCGTATGGTGGAGAAATCCGCGGCACTGCAAGTTTGCCGTCGGAACGTAGCGGCTTTCGTCCAATCAGCCCATTCGCCCGCAGCCGAACAACATCAGTGAACATCAAATCCGCGAATACAATTATCGTGTATCTGGAAGAGTCACCCGGTTTGACACGGGGCAATCCGCCAGCTATCCAGCCGGTGATGGATCAAAAAAACTACTCGATTGTTCCTCACCTGTTGACGATTGTTGCAGGTACGACAGTACGATTTCCCAATTCCGACGATGTATTCCACAATCTCTTCTCGCTGTCGGCGGCAAAGAAATTCGATTTAGGACGTTATCCCAATGGGGTTTCCAAGGAAGTTCGATTTGAAAAGGCGGGTGACATCCGTATCTATTGCGATATTCATCCAACGATGAGTGGTGTAATTTTGGTGGTTCCCAATAAATTCCATACGACTGCCAACGAGGCGGGTGAGTTCGAATTATCCGATGTACCGGCGGGTACTTATACGATATGTGGCTGGCACGAATTGTATCCGAAAACCGGAACGAGTGTAAAAGTCCCGGAGACTGGCACAGTCGAAGTACGATTGCAATTTGATTTGCCGTAAAACTTTTTCGGATACTAAACCGGCTTAGCGAGGAACATACAACAGAGTATGAAGTTTCGAACGCGATTGTTTCTGACAATGACGGGATTCGTCGTGTTTATTGTAGTAGTCTCCATCGCAGTGGTTAGCTACCGATTCCGGTCGTCGACAATTCAACAAATTCGAGCAGAGTTTGAATGGGAACATTACAAAGTCAACCGGTTTCAGCAATTCGAGATTCAATCGCTGATCGGGCAAGCGGTTAATGTATCGCAAGACCCTCGCCTCCGGGGTAGTATCGCTACCGGAGACCAACCGACCATCCTCCGTTCCGTAACCGAAACCGCATTGAATTACGACTACGATTTATTCTGGCTGCTGACGCCTGACGGGGTTGTGCGGGCGCGAGGGGAAACCCCGTTAGCATGGGGTGACACACTGGCTCGCGAGCCGGCAATCCGCGATGCGATGCATGGTTACGATTCGGGCGATATCTGGCTGCGGAACGAAAAATTGTATCACATCGCCGTCGCACCAGTCCGTAGCGGGAATGCTGTCATAGCGATACTCTTGATTGGACATCGGTTCGACCGTGGTTTCGCCAACCGGTTCAGCGAACTCACCGATTTAGAGTTGGTGTTTTTAAATGAGCGGCAGGTACTTTCATCGCAAACCGATAATTTAAACGAAATGGTACTGACGGCGATTAAAGAAATAGCGAAAAAACCGTTGTGTCAAATGAACCGGATTCCGCAAATTCCGGTGACCAACCATAGCGATTCCACGGTAGCTGCTTTCGTAACGTTTCCCTTGGGGAAAGAACCGCATGCCGGTGCATTGTTTCGGCTAAACGATGTTGCGGGAGCACAATTGGCGACCGGCGTTGTCTATAAATCGTTGCAACCGGAGTACCTCCAGCTTTACCGGATTCAACAAGCGATTATTCTGGTGGGTGTGTTGGCAATTCTGATCTCGATTATCGCCTCTTTTTTTATCACGAAACAGATTACCCGCCCGATTGAACAATTGGTCGTTTCCTCGGCATCCTTAGGAAGAGGAAATTTGGAGACACCGATTGCAACGCAGAGCAACGATGAAATCGGCGCATTGGGGAAAGCGCTCGATGAGATGCGTCTGTCGTTGTTAGCCGCTCGGTCGGATTTGATTCGCGGGGAGCGGCTTTCAACTATCGGACAAATGGCTTCGGGAATCATTCACGATTTTAAACAGCCGATCACAGCAATTTATGGGTACATCGATTTATTGGCGCTGCCGGGCGTTCCCGACGAGTTTCGCAAGGAGCATCGCGACGCGGTCATGAAGCAAATCGACCGGATGCTCTCGATGATCAACGAATTGCTCGATTTTGCCCGCGGCGACCGGAAACTACAAAAACAGTGGATTCCCTTATGGCGGTTTATCGAAGAGATTAAAGCACCATTCGAGCGAGAATGCCGTACTCGTCAAATCTGTATCCAAACGAAACTCGATTGGGAAGGTGAGCTCTTCATCGATGAGAAGAAACTGCAGCGCGGATTCGAGAATATTATCCGCAACGCGGTGCAGGTGCTGCCGGATGGGGGGCGGGTCGAACTATCGGCGAAGCGGGAAAACGGCTCGGTAACGTTTGCAATTCATGACGATGGCCCTGGTATTCCTGATAAAGTTAAAGAGCATTTGTTCGACCCCTTCGTTACTTTCGGCAAGAAAGACGGCACCGGTTTGGGATTGGCGGTAGCGCAAAAAGTCGTTACGGAACATGGTGGAACGATTACCGTAGAGAGCGCCGTCGGTTCTGGCACGACCTTTTATTTGAAAATCCCGTATGAATTGCCGAAGGAGGAGACGGTATGAAGCGATGGCTGTTGTTGGCGATATTTTGTTTTCTCGTTGGCACATCCGCTTTGGCTGCCGATTACGGGATACTGGGAGGAGAGGGGCTTACCACCGCCGGCGATGTCACCTTGAATTGGCGGGCGTTGGAGCGGAATAATCGGTTGAATTCAAATTATCGCGGCGACGATCCGTTTAGTGAAGCGCGTATTCGCGTTTTCATGGTGAAGCAATTCGATTCGACGAAGAAAGTGAATGTTGAATTTCTGTGGGATTCCGAGTCCGACCCTCACATTTTCGGCGCATACCTGACTTTGCGGCGCGCCATCGGTCCAGTGGGGATTCGTACCGGGTTCATTCCTTCGGCATTGGGAAATTACTCGACTCGTTCGACTTACTTCAATCAAAATCCGGTGATCGGGGTACCGGCAATTTGGCATTACAAAACGACCTTGAATTCGAGCGGGAGTTTTAACAACGATTCGATTCATGTCCGGGGCAGCTCGGTCAATTACGGTTATGGAATTCCGGTCGCATACGACGCTTGTTGGAATTTCGGATCGGAATTTTTCATCGATCAGTGCGGTTGGTGGGATGCCTCGCTCGCGGTAACGACCGGTTCCACCTCGAATCCGCTATCGACGACCAATCTTGGTTATCAGAAGATTGCTCGCATTGCATTTCGCACATCGCCGGCATTGCGATTCGGGTTCTCCTCTGCCAATTCGTCGTGGATTCGTCCCGATGCGAAAGTGAAGTATCCGAAGAAGCCGTTGGAATACTACCAGAACGTCGGGAACGCGTTTTTCGAGGCGGGCTATGGCCATTGGCAGTGGTTCGGCGAGGCGATGCATTGCGCGTGGCAGACCCCGTTTATTAAAGAAGGGACGATCACTGCGACCGGTGGTTATCTCGAGTCGCGTTGGAATTTCTATCCGGGTTATTATTGGGGATTGCGATTAGACCGGATGCAATTTAGCGATATCGCGGAATCGGTGAACGACGATAGTGTAAAAGAACCCTGGACCTATAACTTCAATCGGATCGAAACCGCGCTGGCATGGCGGGTGATTCGGGAAGGGGTTATCCGGCTCGATTATCAAGGCACCTACTTCGACGAAAGCCACGAATACCACCCAATCCACTTCTTGGCACTGCAGTGGATGTTCGCGTTTTAGGGTGTCTATTTTACCACCACTTTCACCTATTTGACTTACACTTAGGTCGTAACTATGAGAATAGTCAAAACAACAATACTTGTAATGTTCGGTCTCGGATTGATCGTAAGTGACCGTTCCAATGCGCAAGTTGTATTACCCTCGCAGTCGGTCAGCAATACAAATCAAGTTCCTGTGATTGAACTTAAAAAAAATGAACCGATGCAAACTCAACGAGAGAGGATAGCGATTCGTGGAGTGTGGGGATTCGGAATATCGGTAAACGATGGATTAAAAAAAGCAACGAATGAATACTTTCGTGCTGCTCACTTTCAAGAGGATGCTCAAATCTGGCAACCTGAATTCTCCATCGGTGTCGAGTACCGCTTTACCCGAAAGATGAGTGTGGTTCCCGGTATGATGTTTTCGATTCATTACAATCAAGATAGTAAATGGGATCCCTACTGGGGGGATGTTAAGCCACCACCTATTCATTTAGTAAGATATCAGATCCTCTTTACGGTTAACTATCGGTATTACCTGATTGAGTCAGAGCAAAAGACCATATTTTGGAAAGGTACGCTTGGCTACCCCTCCTATTTCACGAGTGGAGAAAATAAACTAACTACCAATCCCAATGGCATTACTCTTGGATTAGGACTAGGTTATTTTGGGAAGAAGAACATAGATATTAATCCCTTGGGATTTGAACTTGGCTTTCTGACCTTTCCGGTATCTGTACGTTACCCATACAATGAAACCCCCTATGGAACTGCGTCTCGTTATCGTGTTGCAAAATATAACGATACCTTTATAGCCTATTATCTGAAAATGATTAGGACGTTTTAGACGAATTAGTATCAATCAAATGCAATAAGAGATTTGTTCACCTCATCTCATTTTGTGTGTTGCTTCACCGGTATTCGTGAGAATCGAAGCGCAATGGTCCTATATCCTCTATTCCCCAAAATTGACTTTCCCTTGGGGAGCCTCTATATTGCTCTCCGCACTATGCAGCCGTAGCTCAGTTGGTTAGAGCGCCTGACTGTGGATCAGGAGGTCAATGGTTCGAGTCCATTCGGCTGTACAAAAGCGTCCTTGACGCGAAGCATCCATTTGTTTATGACGCCCGCGTAGCACTTCTCTGGAGAACGCGGGCGTTGCTATTTCCAAAAATGAGACAGGAACGACCATGAAAGCGAATCGTACCGTACCCCGGTTGTACAAAGGGTTTCGCGATATTTTTGCCGCTGATCTGCAGATGCGGAATTGGATGATCGACCGTATCCGTACGGTCTATGAGCGCTACGGTTTCGCTCCGCTCGAGACACCCGCCATCGAGTACGTCGACGTGTTGGGGAAGTTCCTGCCGGAAGCCGATCAACCGGATGGCGGTATCTTCTCTTTTCGCAATGAGGATCAGGACTGGATTGCTTTGCGATACGATTTAACCGCACCGCTCTCGCGGGTAGTGGCACAGTACCCGGAGTTGCCGCGGCCATTCCGCCGCTATCAGGTGGGGCCGGTGTATCGTTTCGAGAAACCGGGACCGGGACGGTTCCGTGAATTCTACCAATTCGATTTCGATACGGTCGGCGCGTCCTCGATGATGGCGGATGCCGAAGTCTGTATGATCATCGCCGAGACATTGGAGGCGTTGGGAATCGAGCGAGGACAATACCTCGTGAAAGTAAACGACCGGAAAATCCTTTCGGGCGTACTGGAATCGGCGGGGCTGCTCGAATACACGAAGGATGTGACGTACAAAGGGTCGAATGGGGAAGAAGTCACGAAAACAATCACCGCCGCCGACATTCTCCGCAGTATCGATAAACTCGATAAGATTGGCATACCCGGCGTTAAGCAACTGCTCAGCGGTGGGCGGCGCGACCAGTCGGGCGACTTTACTCCCGGCTGTCAACTATCCGACGAAGCGATTGCTGTCATCGAAGCATACTTGAATACGCAAGGTGCAACCCGGCTTGCCGTGTGCGACCAATGGGAGAAAATCGTCGGTGAATCGAAGATCGGACTCGAAGGGGTCGCCGAACTCCGTGAAATAGATGGGATCCTCTCGGCGCTCGGTATCGACGAATCGCAGGTGATTTACGATCCGACGATTGTCCGCGGGTTGGCGTACTACACCGGCCCGGTGTTTGAAGCGGTACTCACATTTCCCATCTTCGACGAAAAGGGTGAGGAAAAACAATTTGGAACGGTGTTCGGTGGCGGTCGTTACGACAGTTTAATCGAACGCTTCACCGGTCAAAAGGTTGCCGCGACCGGCGCCAGCGTCGGCGTTGACCGATTGCTTGCCGCTTTGAAACTACTCGGGAAAGTTCCCAACCGCAGCTCGACCGCGCAAGTACTCGTAACAGTAATGGATAAAAAATCCGGTGCGGAATATGCGAAGATTGCGAAGGAGTTGCGCGAAGCCGGGATCAATGCGGAGCTGTTTACCGGCAACGGCAATATCGGCAAACAACTCAAGTATGCCGATCATTGCAATATCCCGTTTGCGCTAATCGCCGGGGAGAATGAATTTGCAGCGGGGGAAGTGCAAATCAAAGATTTATGGTTAGGGAAAGAACTCTCGGAACAAATCGCCGGCAGGGAAGAGTGGCGCCGCGACCGTCCTGCACAATCGACTGTGAAGCGGGAAGAGTTAGTCGCATTTTTGAAGGAAGCGTTGCAGTAGGGGTATAATCACACAAATACACAGGTGTAGGGGCGGGTTGCCATGCCCGCCCGACGACACCATTCATTCAACGAGATTCTAAGGACAACACCCCGATCGCCCTAACTGGTGGTGTGCAACATTTTTCATTGGACAGACAGGGGCATCTGTCCCTACTACGCAAAGACAGGCGGGCATTGCTGCCCGCCTGTCTGTTGTTCGGAACGGATGTTCGCGAAGTTAGTAGTCCATGCCGCCCATACCGCCACCGGGCATTTGGGGCATTGCCGGCGGATTCTTATCCTTCTTCTCGGCAATCACGGCTTCCGTCATCAGCATTAAGCCGGCAACCGAAGCGGCATTTTCCAAGGCGACGCGGGCAACCTTGGTCGGGTCAATCACGCCAGCCGCGATGAGGTCTTCGTAGACCATCGTGCGAGCATTGTAACCATACGCGCCCTTGCCTTCATTCACCTTATTCACAATAACCGAACCTTCGAGACCGGCATTCTGAACGATTTGGCGAATTGGCTCTTCCAACGAACGGACGAGAATTTTCTTGCCCTGTTTGATGTCGACATTGGCGCCTTCGATCTTGATCGCAGTCGCCGCGCGCAGTAACGCCACACCACCGCCGGGGACAATGCCTTCTTCCACTGCGGCACGGGTCGCATGGAGCGCATCTTCGACGCGGGCCTTCTTTTCCTTCATTTCGACTTCGGTCGCAGCGCCAATCTTCAATACGGCAACACCGCCGGACAACTTCGCGACGCGTTCCTGCAACTTCTCTTTGTCGTAGTCGCTGGTGCTCTTCTCGATCTGCTTGCGGATATTTTCGATGCGCGCTTGGATGTCGATGGTCTTGCCAGCGCCTTCGATAATGGTCGTATTGTCCTTGTCGATGACAACTTTCTTCGCCTTGCCAAGGTCGGTCAACAGCGCATTTTCCAGCTTGAAGCCGGCTTCTTCGCTAATCACCCGACCGCCGGTCAATACGGCGATATCTTCGAGCATTGCCTTGCGGCGGTCGCCAAAACCCGGTGCCTTGATTGCGGCGACACGGAGGGTACCGCGGAGCTTATTAACGACTAACGTGGCAAGCGCTTCCCCTTCGACGTCTTCGGAGATGATGATAAGCGCACGGCCTTGCTGGGCAACCTTCTCCAATACCGGGAGGAGGTCTTTCATATTGGAAATCTTCTTGTCGTAGATGAGGATCATCGGGTCTTCGAGTGCCGCTTCCATCTCATCCGGATTCGTTACGAAGTACGGGGAGATGTAACCACGATCGAACTGCATTCCTTCGACGACATCGAGCGTCGTATCGATACCCTTGGCTTCTTCCACCGTGATGACGCCGTCTTTACCGACTTTGTCCATCGCATCGGCAATCAATTCGCCAATTTCTTCGTCGTTATTCGCGGAAATCGTACCGACTTGGGCGATTTCCTTCTTGCCGCCGACCGGCTTCGACATCTTCTTCAGTTCGGCAACCACTTCCTTGACTGCATCGTCAATACCGCGTTTGAGGTCAACCGGATTCATTCCGGCGGTGACTGCTTTCAAACCTTCGGCATAGATTTGCTGGGCAAGTACGGTGGCGGTAGTGGTACCGTCGCCGGCGACGTCGCTGGTCTTCGAGGCGACTTCACGCACCATCTGCGCGCCCATATTCTCAAGACCGTCTTCGAGTTCGACTTCCTTCGCTACCGTGACGCCGTCTTTGGTGACGGTCGGAGCGCCGAATTTCTTCTCGATCACGACATTACGGCCGCGGGGTCCGAGGGTGGTCTTCACTGCGTTTGCAAGCGCATCAACACCGCGCTTGAGCGCCGACCGCGCTTCTAATTCATAGGTAATAATTTTCGCTGCCATAGCAGTATTTTCTCCTAAATTTCAATTTTCGGTAGGGTGTCATCGCGAGGCGCTTTGCGCCGTGGCGATCCCATTTGCTTTCTGCGATTGCTTCGTCGTTCGCACGCGGCGAACTCCTCGCAATGACAGGAAATATTACTTGACAAGTGCCAGAATGTCGGTTCGGGAAAGGATCAGATACTTCTCGCCTTCCCATTCGATTTCGGTTCCGCCGTACTTCGAGTGCAGTACTTTGTCGCCAATCTTGACGATGTCGGAAAGCTTCGCTTTCTTCTCATTTTCCTTTTCGACATCGAATCCCAAGGCGACGACGACTGCCATCGTCGGCTTCTCTTTGACGGTGTCCGGGATGATGATGCTGCCGAACTTCTTTTCTTCCTGCTCGATGGGCTTCACAAGCACGCGCTCGTCCATCGGTTGCAGCGGTACGTTTGCCATTCTTTCATTCCTCCGTTTGGTTATTAGCGTTTGGGTATTGCTACCCGTTTACTTCCATTGGGCGTATTGCAATACGCCCCTACATTTGAAAAACTATTCAAAACCGTTCTGAAAAAATCTTATTCCAAATACGCCGCCAACCCACACATTCCGGTACTGCGAATACGACTTCCGTTCCCAAATCGGCCAACCACCGAATTCAGAACCATCGCTTGCTTTTGATAACCAGAAATTGAGTGATGGTCCTAACACAACTGCGATATTATCACTCACTTTGATCGTTCCGGTGAGCGTCGATTTGTATAGCATGCCATCAGAATTGCCGAGTGGAAAATCACTATCGAGATTCACTGCGCTCACCGATGCGCCGAATTCCCAATCGATTATTTCATATCGGTAACGTCGTCCGAAACCAGCGCCGAGGAGCGTCGCTTGATCGTTGCCAAGGCGGCTGCCGACGATGAGTCGGTTGTACCATTTCTTATTGCCGGAATGCAAATTCACCGTAGCGAATTGCGCTTCGTCGATCATCGCTTCGTATCGCAAACCGAACCGTTGCGAATAGCTTACTGCGCCAATCAGTAGTTCATCGGCATCGAGCGAATAATTCACGAGACCGATTTGTCCGCCGTTCAAGTGCTTCGCATAGTTCAATAGTCCGGCGATTTGCAACCCATCGAAATCGCTATGAGCGTAGTTAAACAAGCCCGCTGTATGAAGCCCCTCGGCATCGTCGCGGGTGACATTGCCCACTCCTGCAACGGCGAGGCCTTCCATTTTCGTAGCAACATTAAAACCGGACGTGACGAGCAAACCTTCCATATCGTCGCGAGCAACATTCACCACACCAGCGCCTAATAACCCTTCGACATCACCTCCGGCAATGTTGGCAATCCCGGCAACTCCCAGCCCTTCGACATTATCGCGGACAATATTGAAACCGCCGGTAAAAGGAAGCCCTTCGACACTATTTCCGGCAACATTGGCAACACCGCTTAAAATCACGCCGGAAATATCTCTTCGCGCAAGCGTTGCGCCGCCAGTCATGATCACGCCGGAAGTACTGCCATTAACGACGCTAAGTGCGCCGGAAAATTGAACGCCGCTCACCGAACCATTCGCCACATTTGCCAATCCACTGAGTTGAATACCGCTGACTTCGCCGCCAGAGATGTTACCAAGACCGCTCAATTGAATACCGTTCACGTCGCGCCGAGTTACATTTGCCAGACCGCTAAGTTGAATGCCATTGACTTCATCGCCGGAGATATTCGCCAATCCGCCCAACTGAATTCCATTCACCGAGCCACGCACCATGTTTCCTAAACCGGCGATTTGGATTCCATTCGCAGTACTGCCAACAACATTTGCCCCGAGCGTGAGTTGCGTGCCATTCATCGTATTGCCGACACCATTCAATGCCCCGGCGATTTGGATCGGACCAATATGAAACCAACGGTTACTCGAACGCTTTTCTTTCACATCTTCCCGTACCCAATTCCAAAGCGTTGCGAGTTCGATAGCGCGCGTCCGATCAGAGCTGCCAGCGATGATGTGTAGCGCATAGTCGTGCGATAGTTTATCGCCACGGGCAAGCATCGGGCCGATTCCGATTCCTGGAACCAGTTGTACATCGAAGGCGACGTTTTTGTATTCACTCGAAGCAGCAAAAACAGGCATAGATGTCATGCCTGTCAACAGTAATCCAACAATAAAAAATCCCCACTTGGGTAGCGCGGTCATAGCAATCTCACTTGGTTAGTGGTGGCACGAACAGCCGGCGCCGCAACCGCCGGTTGGTTTACTGTCGGTGGAACTCGTCTCGGACGACGCCTCGGATTTCGCTTCCGCTTTTGCCGGTTTGGTTGTACCGTTCAAACTGGGATTGCCGCCTTTGTAGTCGGTCTGGTAGAATCCTTTACCATTGAAGATGAGACCGACACCACCGGTAATCACCCGGTGTACGGGACCGCCGCAAGTGGGACAAACGGTATCCGTCGCATCGCTGAAGCGCTGCATTTTTTCGTAAGTATGCGAAGGATCGGTTTCGCATTCATAGACGTACGTCGGCATCTTCGTTATTTCCTAATCTGAACGACCGCTCGAGAACCGGTGTAGGGGCGTATTGCAATACGCCCAAAACGCAAACATTTACCAAACGTAGGGGCGTATTGCAATACGCCCAAAACATTAAAAGGGCTACCCATCAATCCTACTTCGAACAGGGTTATGATTATCAAACTCCCATTTCAATGGATTTGTCTCGATGTAAATAAGTGTGTCGCGATACTCTTTTTCGTTTCGAATGACATGTTCGTAATAGTTACGTTGCCAAATTTGATCTATTTCTCGATTCGTTTTAATTGCTGCTTTTCGAGTGACTGCGCCTTTAAACCCTCTAACTATACTGCCTACCGTTTCCTTTGGCGATTTGAAATGACGATTGGGCTCACCGGTCGTGTCTCTCATGATTCCAAAAACTGCGTGAAAATGATTGGGCATAACGACATGTGCTCCTGCCACCATTTCTTTCCACATGGAAAGAGTAATCAACCATTCTTGCTCAACAATTTTTCCGATACTATTTGGATAAAAAACGGCATCTCGTATTTCCCCAAAAGTTTCTCGTCGCTCAAATGTACAAATCGTGACAAAGAATGTTCCAGCTTGGTAGTTGTAATTGGGCAATCTAATGGATCGTCGTTCCATTACAAGCTCCCATGGGCGTATTGCAATACGCCCCTACGGTTGCGATAGTCATTGCAGTCAGGGGCGCACACAGAATGCACACCCCTACCGCCGTTGTTCTTAATTCGTCTGGATGGTGATTTCGCGTGGTTTCGCTTCTTCCGCTTTCGGCAACGTTACCGTCAATACGCCATCGGTCATCTTCGCAGCAATCTTGCTCGCATCGACGTTACTCGGCAACGTTAACGACCGGCTGAATTTTCCGAACCGGCGTTCCAATACGTGATAGGTATCGCCGTCCTGTTTCGCCTCTTCGGTACGCTCGCCGCTGACGGTCAAGACATTTTCCCGCAGCGTGATCTTGATTTCTTCTTTTCGGATGCCGGGCAAATCGAGCCGTACGCGATAATTCTCTTTGTCTTCCACGACGTCGATCCGGGGCGACCACAATGCTTCCACGTCTTCCGCCGGGCTCTCGCCAAAGAAGTTGTTAAAGAGACGATTCATTTCCTGCTGCACCGATAGCATATCACGGCGTGGTAACCAACGAACTAATGTCATTTTCATTCCTCCTTGTGTAACACCGATCGCTTAGGTTGATGGACACCCATGCATATTTTTAGGAACCCATTGGGATCGTCACCGAAACAGGATCGGTACTGAGGGCGGTGGCGACCCACCGGAGGAATTAGCAATCGCCGTGCCAGACTGCTAAAGTATGAGTTTTCAAGGTATTCTCCAAACCGAATCGGAGCTATAAACTCGCAAACTGTTGTATCGATTGCCAGATTGTCATTATTTCATGCCATTTTGTCTTTATTTTGCATGTCATTGTGGCATAGAGTGTCAGTAGTCAAAGTACTACGATTGACTGGTTACTCAGAGGATTGGGAAAATGTCGGCGACAACAACGTGATAATGTGATACAACTCCTTTCGCATCAATTGCCAAGTTCGTATCTTTCACTATCTACTTCCCGAACTCTACAAGAGAGTTCGAAGCATTCTTCTACATCTGAAAGGATAAGCGATGAGCGCTGCCAGTCTTTTCCGGAAATTTCTTCTCACTGCAATGACAATCGCAGCTTTGGCATTCGTTGTCGGTTGCGATGGTGATTCCGAAGAGAACAACAACAACAATAACGCCGGGGGATTCCCCACTGAGTTGGTCGGTACTTGGCTCGCGAAATTGGACGCCACCCAAATCGGCGCCAGTGCCTATACCGGGGGACTTTCTTCCGATAATGGACAATTGATTATTCGCTCCGATGCGACTTGGCGCCACTCCAGCGTTGATAACGGTATCACTTATGCCGATGCCGGACATGCGCGTTGGATCGCGCCCAGCACATTGGTAATCTACTTGGACACCGTTGCGACTGGTTCTGATATGAGTGTCGGCGATTCCGTGTACCTAACAACTTATTACACCAATGAAGTGTTGGTGGTTGGAATGCCCAGCGAAGCGAATGCCTCTTATCTCAATTGGGAATTGTATGGGAAGCAGGGTTTATCGATGGGTGTGATTGCCGGGATCTGTGTCAATCCGGCACGAGCGACATTGGGGAATGTCCCGATTACCGCCGCTTTGCCGAATTCGACCGCCGTTCGCGATACGACCAATGCCTACGGTTTCTTCTATTTCTCGAGTTTGACGAACGGCACTTATACGGTCTCCGGTACCTACAATGGCATTACCGAAACTCGTACCGTACAAATCGCTCCGGGTGTGATATCGCCGATGATGTTGACGTTTACCGGCGGTACCGTCACTACGGGCAGTATCACTGGACGGGTTTTCAATTCAAATGATTCGACGGCGCTATCTGGCGTGACAATTACTCCCGATGGCGGAAGCGCTGCCACGACCGATGCGAATGGCGATTATACGATTACCGGACTGACGACGGGAATGCGTTTCTTCACCATCACGAAGACCGGGTATCTCGATAGTTATGCCGCCGTATTCATTACCGCCAATCAGACAATTACCCAGAATTTCTTCTTAGCGCCAACCAATGCCGGGCCAGGTACGGTCACTGGTGAAGTGCGCGATGCAGTTTCTGGTGATGCGATAAGCGGTGCCACCGTCGCTGCCGAAAACGGTCAACAGACCACTACCAATGCAAGCGGTCAATACACCTTAACGGTTAGTGCGGGAACCCGCGCCATCAGTGCGGCAAAGACCGGCTACTATGGCAGCAATGCCACCTTGATCCGGGTAGTCACCGGACAAACCTACACGCAAAACTTCACGCTCTCGCCGGAAATCACCGGAGGCAGTGGTCAGATGCGATTGGTGTTACGGTGGGCAACCACGCCGCGCGATCTCGATAGCTATCTGCGCGTCCCAGGCGTGAGTACGCCGGTGTACTACGGGAGTCATGGCGACTCTACGGCATCGCCGTTTGCTCGGCTCGATGTCGACGATACCAGCGGCGAAGGTCCGGAAACGATTACGATTTATCAATTCCTGACCGGCACCTATCAGTATTACATCCATAATTACTCTGGTTCGCCCGACATTACTGCCAGTGGAGCAGTTGCGATGATTTATGGCGATGGTGGATTATTGCAACAATTCACTATTCCAACGACGCCATCATCTGGTATGCGTTACTGGTACATCTGTGATATCGATGGTGCGACTGGCGCAATCACCGTTCACAATACGCTGCAGTCCGCAGCCCCGACTGGTCCCGACGGCAAGCAACCGTTACTAATGGCGAAGAAGTACTAACGTACAATCGCGAGTCGCGTAACAGCGCACAACATTGTTACGCGCGACACGCAACCCATCCATACAACACAACAGCCGGGCAGAAATGTCCGGCTGTTTGGTGATGTGAATCGTTAGGGCGGCTTTCAATTCATAGTGAATAGGCCTATAAAAGCAACAACTTTGCACTGACTTCGATAAAAATTTGGATTGAGCAAACACAGGGTACGCCCTTTCACACGAGTTTCTACCCGACTACTTTCCCTACCACTTCCCCGAATCCAATCCGGTAAGATTGCCCTTGGCAGTAGCCGCGAATCGCAAGAGTGTCGCCATCCTGGAGAAAGCTCCGTTGCTCGCCATTCGATAGCGTTAACGGTTCAGTGCCACGCCACGATAATTCCAACATACTACCCCGCGCATCGGGCGTCGGACCGCTGATTGTGCCGGACGCAAGCAAATCGCCGGGGCGGAGGTTGCAACCGGTAATCGTATGGTGCGCGATGTGTTGCGCGACGTTCCAATAGAGATGTTTATAATTCGATTGCGCGATTTTCTCCGGGGCATTCATCGTTGCAGTCTGGAGCAATACATCCAGTGTGATATCGAAGGTGGAATTGCCATTGGTGCGGAGATACGGTAACGGTTCCGGGTCTTGCTGAGGCCCCTCACAACGGAACGGCGCCAGCGCCTCCATCGTCACCACCCACGGGGAAATCGACGTCGCAAAATTCTTGGCAAGGAATGGTCCAAGTGGCACATACTCCCACGCCTGAATGTCTCGCGCACTCCAATCGTTCACCAATACAAAACCGAAGATTTTTTCTTCCGCTTCCGTAGTAGGAATTGGTTCGCCGAGCTTGTTACCCGTCCCGATAAAAAATCCCATTTCCAATTCAAAATCGAGTTGTTTGGTCGGCCCAAATTGCGGCATAGAATCATTCGCCCCTTTTGTTTGTCCTTGTGGACGAGCGATGGGTTCCCCACTCACCACAATCGAACTCGCCCGCCCGTGGTAGCCAACCGGCAGGTGGAGCCAATTCGGCATCAACGCGTTTTCCTTGCCCCGGAACATAATGCCGACATTCGTCGCATGTTCGCGCGAGGAGTAGAAGTCGGTGTAATCGCCAATGTCGACTGGGAGCATCATTTCGACTTCGTCGAGCCGATAGAGCACCGCTTCGCGTAAATCGGGATTGTCGCGGAGGGTGGGGCAGTCGTCACGCAGCAGCCGGCTCAAGGTATCACGCGCCTCTTGCCACGCTGCTTTTCCGCAAGCCATGAATTCGTTGAGCGTCGGTTGCGCGAAGATCGTTTTCCCCAGCAATTCAGGCGTATCGAAATAGCCGTACTCTTCCAAGCGGGCGAGATTGATCACCGTATCGCCGACAATCGAGACGACAAACCGCTCATCGTCGCAGCATCCGGCTTTCCGGGCAACGCCGTACGGGAGGTTCTGAATCGGGAAATCGGAATCCGGTGCAACCGGAAGAAACGATTTTAATGTCGGATCGGTGGTATTCATGATTCTCTTTCAATTCTTTCTTTTGGGTACCGACAGGTCTCCAGACCTGTGATAGGTAGCGACAGGCATCCCCGCCTGTTTCGTAGGGGTCGAAATGCTTCGATCCGCAACAATAAACCGGGCGCAAGCGTTTGCGCCTCTACAGTTAGTGGATACGGGCTTCCAAGCCCGTAACAATTATTGGGTACCGACAGGTCTCCAGACCTGTAAAAAATTACGCAATTCTGGAGAATTGCAGGTACCCATTCGAGAAGATAATACGAGAAAATTGATATGTGCACACTGTAACTCCGTTAACCAATAAGAAAGGGCGCACAATTGTGCGCCCTTACCTAACACCTAACACCCAAAACCTAACACCTACTTTCTGCTACTTTATCCACTTCTTCCCGAAGGCGAAGCGTTCCAATTCTTCGCGATAGTTGGGGTGGGCAATGTTAATTAATGCACGTGCTCGTTCCCGAAGCGTTTTACCGTGGAGCGAGGCGATACCATACTCGGTGACGACATAATGGACGTCGGCACGGCTTGTAACGACACCGGCCCCTTCTTTCAGATGCGAGCAGATCCGCGAGAATTTTCCATTATCCGTCATCGACGGTAGGGCGATAATCGGTTTACCACGCTTGGAGCGGGCCGCCCCGCGAATAAAATCGACTTGTCCGCCAAACCCGCTGAAGAGCCGGAAACCGATACTATCCGAACACACCTGCCCGGTGAGATCGACTTCGACTGCTGAATTAATCGCCGTCATCTTCTCATTCTGCGACACGATAAAAACATCATTCACATAATCCGATGGGTGGAATTCACAAAGCGGATTGTTGTCGAGGAAATCGTAGGTTCGTTTACTTCCTAACACGAAACTGGCAACAATTTTACCCCGGTGCAATGTTTTCTTTTCATTGTTGATAATACCGCGCTCGACCAGTTCCACAACGCCATCGGAGAACATCTCCGTATGAATACCGAGGTCTCGCTTACTACCCAAGAAATTGAGTACGGCGTCGGGAATCATGCCGATGCCCATTTGCAGCGTCGCGCCGTCTTCAATCAACGTTGAGATATGTTCCCCTACCTGCTGTGCAATGCGAAACTCTGCGTTATTCGGATCGGGTTGAAACTGTGGCAGCTCGAAAAGGGGAACATCGACTTCGACAATCGCCGTCAGTTTGTTGATATGGATAAAGCAGTCACCCAGCGCTCGCGGCATCCGGGGATTAATCTGGGCAATGACAATCTTCGCGTGCTCTGCCGCCGATTTGGTGGTCTCAACCCCTAATCCATACGAACAGAAGCCGTGTTCATCGGGCGGCGAGAGTTGCACCATCGCAACATCGATTGGTAGAATACCATTACGAAACAATTCCGGAATCTCGGAAAGAAAGACCGGTGTCCAATCAGCCCGCCCTTCATTTACCGCCTGCCGGACATTGGTTCCAATGAAGAGGGCATTGTGGCGGAAGTGTCCTTCCATCTCCGGGGCGGCGTACCGCGCCTGTCCCATGTTGAGGATGTGAACGACTTCAACGTCGAACAGCTCATCTTTCCGGGCAACCATTGCATTCACCAATACTTCGGGGACGGCACAGCCGGGATGGAGGTAAACGCGGTTACCGCTTTTGATGAGTTGCACCGCTTCTTCGGCGGTCTGCTTTTTCTTGTTGTATGCTTCGAGCCAGCGCATGTCTGTTTCCTATGAAGGGTGTCGGTTGTTCGTAGACTTGTGGTATAAACATTCCATCGAAATCAATCAGATTTCTGGTTTTCGCGCAACAAAGAGCAAAAAGGATGATAAATTCCGTAATCCCAACTTGTAAGAAAATAACTCATAGAGTACGCTTATCAAATAAAACGGCACAAAAAAACTAAAATAGGATGATTGGTAATAACTAAAATCAGACC
>JAOTSC010000008.1 GCA_030247525.1 bacterium
TCTCTCAGAGAATGCTCGTATTTTATTTTGGGTATGAAACCAACAAGACCGCTTTTGTTTGTTCGCTTCCTTTTCGCTACTTTTTCGCAAGTTTCCTTTTGTGAGTAATCCTTTGACACTATTGACCATCGCATCAACCGTTCAATCCGCCACCGCCGCCAGCGAGAACATTGCCGCTCCGTGGTGGATGTGGGTGATTTTTCATGTCGTAATTTTTGCTCTGTTGGCAATCGATTTAGGATTCGGTCAACGGAAAGCCCATGCCCCGACGTTCAAAGAATCGTTAGGGTGGGTCGGATTTTATGTCGGATGCGCCGCGCTCTATGCCGGTTGGATTTTTTATCAATATGGCGCACAACCGGCAATCTTGTTCACCACCGGATATGTCGTCGAGTATTCGCTCTCAGTCGATAATCTGTTTGTGTTTATCGCACTGTTCCGGTTCTTCTCGGTTCCTGAGACAGTGCGGCATCGGGTACTTTTTTGGGGTATTCTCGGCGCGTTGGTTTTCCGCGGCATCTTTATCGCGGTTGGCGCTTTACTCATCAGCCAGTTCCAGTGGATTCTGTATATCTTCGGCGCGTTTTTAGTCTACACCGGATGGAAACTACTACGTTCCCATGACGATGCCGACGTCGATCCCGCCAACAATCCAATTCTGAAATGGTGTAAAAAGCAGTTCCCGGTTACTATCGACTATCACGGGGCAAAGTTTGCGATTCGTGATCACGGCAAGTTTTTGCTTACACCACTCGCTTTGGTGTTAATCACAGTCGAAACGACCGACATCATTTTCGCGGTCGATTCGATTCCGGCAATTTTCTCAATCACTTCCGATCCATTCCTCGTGTACACTTCCAACGTATTTGCGATTCTGGGATTGCGCTCACTTTTCTTTGTCCTTGACCGACTGTTGCCGTTGTTCCGTTATCTGAAGCCGGCGTTGGCGTTGGTGCTCGCATTCATTGGTGTGAAGATGTTGATTCATCATTGGGTGAACATCACCCCCGGGGTTAGTCTTTCGATTGTTGTCACGACACTGTTCACTGCGGTGCTTATCTCAATCGCCGCCGACAAAATCGAAAAGCGAAAACGGTTATAGAAATGTTAACGTGAAAAAAGAGCGCATCACCCGATGCGCTCTTTTTCGTATTTTGCCAAAACTATACTTCTACAAGGTTGTCGGGTAATTCGTGACTGCGGAGAATCTGCAGCACTTCCCGTACCCACCTCATATCACATTCGGCGGCACATGGTTCGATATCATTTGAATTCAGACATCTACCTTCGCAACTCACCTTACCGGTATTCCTCACCAGAAACGTCGTCCCTTGATACAGCTGCTTTAACTCACCAGCTTTGACAGCAAGGGTAGAGTGGCAATTCTCATCTAAATGGGTGAAGAGAATCAGACCCTCTTCTACCGATTTGAATGAAGCTTGATATCCAGCGATATCAAGCGAGCGATCCTTCACCAGGTCGGACAATTCATTCCAACAATGTTGACATACCCGACACTGCTTAAACGGTTGATGTTTCGAATATAAATCCACGTCATCCTCACAACGAGTTATGGTGTTACTCGCAATATACCGGAGGCAATCATTTGCCTCCGGTATGTTTCATTATCGTAACAGTAGAATCTTCTGGGAAGATTGCCATTTCGCTCCTGCTGAAACGACAACGAAGTAAACGCCACTCGGTAGCGGTGTACCCGCCGTGTTGTTTGCGCGCCATGCTAACGAATGGAATCCTGCCGGCAATTCGCTTTGCAGCGGGGTTGCAACCAATTGCCCCATCGCATTATAGACCGCTACGGTTACATTTGCCGTTAACGGAATCGCAAACCGAAGATTGGTCTCCGGATTGAATGGATTCGGTGCCGCCGGATCGAGGGCAAACGCCACTGGAGTACCTGAACGATACTCCCGCACTGCCGTTGTCCCGATGACAAAATGACTATCGCTGGTATCGGCATACGCTGCTCCGAATTCATGAACGATTCGAATACGAGCTGTGCTTGTCATCGGACCCGTTACCGACCACGGGAATACGCCATCATTCGGTGTACCGTATTCGAGCAACTGCCATTGTCCGGAGGGGTATTGGCGATCCAAATAAATATTCACCGTTCCACCCATATTGGAGTTCCAGCGAATATCACGCAGTTGATTGATTGGCCAGACTTCACTGCCGTTCGGACTGGTTACGTGAAGAATCGGATCGGCAATCGTGAAGTTATTCGCAGACAAACCAATCACCGTCGGATCGCTGATTGAAGTAATACGCAGGCGAGCGGAGGTTGTATTAGCGCCAGCTACCGGCCATGCCTGTACGCCATCGTTTGCTACACTGGCAAACAACGTTTCCCAAGTACCGCTCGGATAGTTGCGATTTAACTCGATTCGTACATTTCCACTCACTCCCAACGATGACCATGACAGTGATGGGATGCGAGTCTGGAAAATCGACTCACCACCATTGGGATAAACAATCGTTATCGATGGATTTATGATATTGAAGTTCGCATCGGATGTATCGCCTTGAACAGGGTTGGTTGTGCTTACCAATCGAATCCTTGCCGCACCAGTAATCGTACCAGCAACATTCCAGGTAAAGCTGCCACTGGCGGTCGGATAAGTGGCTGACAACACTTCCCATGTGCCCGTAGGATAATTACGGTTCAATTCGACCCGTACTGTTGGGATTCCTAATGGTGTCCAGCGAACTGTCTGTTGCGTTAACAACGTCCAATTCTCACCACCGTTGGGACTCCCGATAAGAATATCCGATGGCAATACTGAGAAGGATGCATTCGATGTGTCGGCATTGGTTGAGTCATTCGTGTTTGAAACGCGAATCCGACAGTTCGGCGATTCGGGACCATTGACGGTCCAGTTATATCTACCGTTACTAATTGCACTGGTTACGATACGCTCCCAAGTGCCACTCGGATAATTGCGATCGATATCGATATTTACACGGGCGGTGCCGAGCGAAACCCAATTGACTTGATGGACTGTTCCGATGTTCCAAGCTTCACCGCCGTCAGGCGCGGTCATTGTGATACCGGGTGTTAGTAAAACAAAGTTTGAGTCGGACACGTCTGAAAACTGCAAGGTGCCATGCTTAGAAACACGGATTCGCGCATTCATCGAAGCTGGTCCAGTGACCATCCAAGTAAAGATGCCCGTATTGCGAATATTCGAAGCGATTGTTTGCCAAGTTCCAACGGGATAATTTCGATTGATATCAACATCGACACTATCGCAACCGCCGCTCATCCATGTGATATCTTCCGCAATCGCTTGCCGATAGGTCTCACCGCCGACCGGGCTGGTTACTTGAATCCATGGCGATTTGATTTTAAAAACACCGTCGGTAGTATCGGTGTATTGCGGGTGTCCTACCCACGAAATTCTCATTGCAGCACTATCAGTCGTGTCACCGGCAACTGTCCAGAATTCCGAACCATCGTTTGTCGTACTGGCGAAAATCGTTTCCCAGATACCAGATGGATAATGACGATCTAACTCAATTCTTACATAGTCAACCGAGTCGACTGCCATCCACCGCAATTCGCGATTCTGCGCTGCCCACCATACTTCGTTGCCGTTCGGTGAACGCATTGCAATTACTGGCAACGGCACCGCATTGATTAGTGCCTGGGCATTGATAAGCCCAGCTCCTAACTGAAATTCAAATCCGGGATTCAGCGCATCTATGTTGGTGGCAGTCCCTAATACAAATTGTTCTAACCGATCATCAGATAAAGTTGGATTTTTCGACAATGCAAGTGCAGCGACCGATGCTGCATTCGGGCTAGCCATTGAAGTGCCATCCCAACTTTGATAGGCTGCAGGATTGTAAGCGTTGGTCGGTGTCGTCGACCAGATGCTTACACCCGGTGCGCTAATGTCGATCCACTGTCCATAATTCGAGAAATCGGCTTTGATATTACCACCACCGGTTGCAGCAACCGCCATTACACCATTGTAATTCGCGGGATAGCGCGGCGCGGTATTTCCGTTGTTTCCAGCCGCAGCAAATACTAAGCAGTTGGAGGCGCGAGCGTACAATATTGCATTTTGATAATCGGTGTTGGTCGCGGTGCCGCCAAAACTGATGCTGATAATGCGAGCGCCACGGTTTACTGCGTATTGAATTGCCGGCCAGAAGTTATCGGTGAAACCTACGCCAGCAAGACCGCCATTGTAAATACATCCAAATCCGGCACGAAGTCCTAACGTACGGATGTTATAGCTGGCAGCGGGTATACCTACACCGTTGTTGGTGCGGGCGGCAAGGGAACCGCAGACGTGAGTTCCGTGTCCATGAACGTCGGAGGGGGTGTTGTCGGGCGGTCCGTAGTCTTCGCCATCGGCTGCTTGTGCACCGGTAATCTCATCGAACGAGTGGCTAACAAAATCCCAACCGATGACATCGTCGATGAATCCATTCAAATCATCATCGACACCATTGCTATCAACCGCGGTAAAGCGACCGTCGCCATTTAAATCTTCCGCTGTATTCATTTGAAAATTCTGAATCAGATCAGGATGATCATACATGACACCGGTATCGATTGTCACCGCTAACACCGAGTCGACGCCGCGCTGTGCATCCCAAGCCTGACGGCAGTGCATCGAGTCAAGCCCGTACATATTGCCGGTTGTCGCCCAATCGTTCGGAGTATGAAAAGCAAAAGCAATACCAATCGGTTCGGCTTTTTCAATGCCGGGGATATTCGCAATCCGATCTATCAAAGTTTCAATCTCTTGCGTAGTTCTCACAACGGCAAACTTATCATCGATTATACGAAACAGGTATGAACGATCCATTCCTAATTCATGAAAAGCCGGATTGCGTAACGAAATCGGATCATGGGTAAACGATGGTCTTAACATCCGAACGTTATATTCGAGCATGATGCGATCCAGTTCCGTAAGTCCAGTAGGATAGGAAAGGGAACCATCCGGTGCGCGCGTCATCCAACTAATCTGCGCCGGCGTGAACTTCAACCACGCATTATTCGGGCAATAGAGTTGTTCTTCGGCCTGGGCCATCGGAACAAACAACAAAAGCGTTAGGAAAGCCAACACAGGAAAGATCATCGAGTGGGAAGACCGGCACAGTAGAAGAGAGAAATTCGTGCGGTTCAAAGAGTTCATTGAGCGCTCCTTCCGGAAAAAAACAGTGCATCACAGGGTAAGCAAACCAACTTTCCGAAGTCACCAACGGAGTCATGGTATAGGAATATGTCTTCTTGCGTAGCATTAGTCAAGCTAAACTCGTTTTTTTTTCGTTAGTCGTTAAAATCTGTCTCTGCGGGTAATAAACGACAGCACCAGTCGAGTTTCCAGCAATAGAGAGAAACATTGTAAATCAAAAACTGTAGTGAATTGTTTCACAACTATAACATCCTTTCCTTTGTTTTCTTTTGTTTGCAGTGATAGTATTCTTTTGAAAATGTGTGCCGCATCACTTTGGTGAGTAGAGCAGAGCACATTATATTTTATAAGAAATCTATAGCACTTAATTAACGACATTATAACATGTTGTAATATGTTTTATAACAAATCATCATTAATGAGTTGATTCTCCAGAAAAACTGTCTTGGCGAATGACTTGATACTACTCATTGCTTCTACGTATATTGTATTTGTTCACAAGACGAATTTGGCGAAGACGTTTTACGGGAAGCTGTGATTTCGCTCTGGCATGGATTCGATGGGAAGTATTAATATTTTCGAATGATACTTAGACTCCCTGAACTTCCGATCAATCCCGGTTTGTTACAGATGTGTTGATTGATAATTAGTAGTAACGTCAAATCTTGTCGTGTGAGGGACGCTTTGTCGTTGCGGAATCCCTGCACCTGTAACACGTAGGCGGGTATAGCTTTTAAGAACACGATTGGTAGGCTTTGATCATATATAACTGTTCATTCCCCTTTCGTTCGTATAACCGTTAGTTGCCTTGTTTTGAAAGGAGTCAGTAAATGGCACACGATGATAATAAAGTGACAACCGATCAAATAGACCGTTTGATGTCGGCATTTCCTGTTCTCATGTCGGCGATGCACCGTTATGGCGCAAGCTTTGCACGGGAACGGGAACTTTCGGTTGCTCAATTTAAAGCATTGCTGTTACTTGAGCATCATGGTCCGTTGTCGATGAGTGAGTTAGCTCATCTTCTCAGTATTAGCCCCTCCACCGCTTCGTTAACAACTGAGCGGATGGTAAAACACAATTTGGTGAAACGTCGTCACGATCTGCCCGACAAGCGGATGGTTCGTGTACACCTTTCTGCTGCCGGCGCCGCTTATTTGACTGCCCATCGGGAACATGCCCGTGAAGTCTTTAAGCAAACCCTCGAACGGTTACCGAACGACGACCGAAAACGATATGTCGATTCTTGGGAATTCTTAGTAACAACTACCCAAAAAGTAACCGAAGAGTACTTGGCAGGCGAGCGCAAACGTCACGGAATGAAAGACAGCGCAAGCCAACCGGCGTATGACGACGAAGATTAATCGATTGTACCGGTTTTTTAGAAAGTAGACACCCGCGGTGGCGGGTGTCTTTTTTTTATGAAAACAATGTTACCAAACCGACGATTCTCTTCGTATTATTAGCGTGACATTGCGTTAGCACGCCGAGTGGCAGATAACAGGGAAGGAAATGGCGGAACATACCGTTACCAGTGAACAGGAACTTTGGGAAGTGGTCGACGAAATCGAAGCGACCCCGGAGACGCTTGCCCGCATTGCCGATGCGAAAATTGCGTTAGGAAAGCGACTGCTGATTCTCGGCCACCATTACCAACGCGATGAAATCATCGCCTTTGCTGACCGAACTGGAGATAGCTATGGACTATCGGCGTATGCAGCAAAGGAACGTGAAGCTGAATTCATCGTTTTCTGCGGAGTTCACTTCATGGCGGAAACCGCAGATATCCTGACCAGCGACTCGCAAGCGGTTATCCTACCTGACCTTTCCGCCGGTTGCAGTATGGCGGATATGGCTACCCTCAGCCAAGTGAAACGGGCTTTCCGACAAATAAAAGAACTATGCGGCGAAGCGCCGATACCGTTAACATATATGAATTCCTCCGCCGATATCAAAGCGTTCTGCGGGGAACAAAACGGTGCGGTCTGTACGTCGTCAAATGCGGAAGCAGCATTGAAGTGGGCTTGGTTATTGGGTAACCGGATAATATTTTTACCCGATGAACATTTGGGTCGCAATACGGCATTCAAACTGGGAATTCCCTTAGAGGAGATGGTTGTATGGGATCCCTTGCAACCGTATGGCGGCGTAACAAAAAAACAACTTATGGACGCGAAGATTGTGTTATGGCGAGGCTATTGTTCCGTTCATCAACGGTTCCTACCTAACCATATCGACTACTTTCGCGAACAGTTTCCCGATACGAAAGTGATTGTACATCCGGAATGCCGCTTTGAAGTTGTTCAAAAAGCGGACTTTGCCGGTTCGACTGATTATATTATCAAACGCATCGCGAAAGCGGCGGAAGAAGAAAAAGGCTCACGTTGGGCGATTGGAACAGAGCATCATTTGGTGGGACGATTACAAAAACAATACAACGGTATTCTACACATATCCAATTTGGCATTTACTACCTGTAATTGCGCAACGATGTCAAGAATCGACCCGGTGGATCTTGCCGATTCGTTGGAAAAATTGGTACAAGGGGAAATAACTAATCAGATTCGTGTGAATGATTCTGTAAAAAAGTGGTCGCGGGTTGCACTCGACCGAATGTTAACCATTGCAACCGGCAGTTAGCCGCAGAAAACAATTCAGTACCTGATTTTGTAATCGTTTGTGAATAGTTCACCTGTTGAGAAACTTTACTTTCCATTGATCCCTCGGTGAGTTGCGATACCACATGGTATCGTTAGGGAAAACTCTTTACGCCGCCTGACTTTTTCTTCCGTCAGATGATTCCCGATGCACTCTCAGAATTTTCCTGATTGTGAATTGCGTTGTCGTGTACCAAAAATCTGAAATTCCTAAATCGAAAACACAACGAGTAAAAAAAACTCGCCGGATTCTCTTCGATCCATCCGTGATCGATCGGGTAGAAGTTGCGGTTTTAGGTGTGTCGATCAATCGGTTACTACTACGGTGGTTCCAGCGGGAAGGTCGCGATTTACCCTGGCGAAAAAACCGGTCGCCATATGCGGTTTGGGTTAGTGAGGTGATGTTACAACAAACCCGGGTCGCCACGGTGGTTCCCTATTTTGAACGCTGGCTGCAACAGTATCCCGATGTTAACACCTTGGCGAACGCCACAGAACAAGCCGTATTGAAAGCGTGGGAAGGGTTGGGGTATTACACGCGGGCGAAAAATCTTCATCGGGCGGCTCAGATTCTTTGTGAGAAATATGACGGCGAACTACCGGAAACCGAACATGAGTTATTAAAACTGCCTGGCTTAGGCAAATACACTGCGGCGGCAGTTGCGTCATTTGCCTTTCGACAACCTTCCTTAGTCGTCGATGGCAATGTTGCGCGGGTGCTGTCGCGCTGGTTGCAAATTCCGGTCAGTTATACCGAACCGGAAGCGCAAGAGATTTATCGGAAAGTGTTCGCAACCATCGCCCAAGAGGAATCAAAAAATCTTCCGCAGTGGAATGAAGCGATCATGGAATTAGGCGCAATGGTTTGTACGCCAAGTTCACCCGATTGCAAAAACTGTCCAATGAAAAAACAGTGTGGCGCTTTTCGAGCAAACACTGTTTCAATTTTTCCACCGCCGCGAAAAAAAACGGAGGTTCCACATTTTGATATCGCAGTCGGTATTCTATTCGATGAGCAAAAAATACTGATGGGATTGCGAAAACGCGATGGATTACTTGGTGGTTTATGGGAGCTGCCGGGTGGCAAATGCGAACTTAACGAATTTCCGGAAACAGCGGTTGTCCGTGAATTCCGGGAAGAGACCGGTATCACGGTCGAAGTTGTCGATGCCGTGCCGGTTGTGAAGCACGGCTTCACCCATTTCAAAATAACGATGTACCCGTTCGTCCTCCGCCGGGTTGGCGGTGTCGAACAAGCCCATTCCGCGGAACGATTGGAGTGGGTAACGAAAAATCAAATCACTCAGATGCCGCTTCCGAAAGCGACGAAGGAAGTCCTTCGCCGTATTGGATGGGATAATGCTGCAGTACGAGATAACCTCTTTACGAAGGAGCAAAAAACATGATGACCTACGACCCTCAAACGCAAAACAGTACTGAACTGATCGACCGCATCATCGAGCAATCCACTCAGACGCTGGAACTATTAACCAGCGACGATCACGACCAATTAAAAGAACTCTTGATCGCTGCTACCAATACCGTATTAAATTGGCGTCAAAAACCCCTTGAGTTTCATCGTGAGACTGTAATATCCGAAGTCACCGGTTTAGCCTATCGTTTATCGAATGCCTTGTATGAAGAAAGCCAATGGGATGCGTGCGAACGATTATCGTTTTTGTCCTATCAATTAGCCGCCGCCGTCGATTGGCGGGAACGTGCCTTAGGGGCGTTGAAGTTGGCATTGTTGGCGGGAACCTCCCAACAACGGCTTGACGACCTTGACCGCTTGCGCAGCCGTGTCCGGCAACGGATCCGGCGTCTGCTTGGCGTTCAGGCATCGTTTGACCGGTTGCCAAGTGGTATCGATTTGAACCGGTTAGCTGACGACATTGTCTGGAAAATTTGGGATCGGTTGTGGCTTGCTCAAAGTGACGACGATTGCCGCCGAACGTTGTTGCGAAAAAATCTCCGGTTTGGTTGGAACTACACATTCAGTCATGCCGGTCATCCCGCCCGAACGATGTTTCGCGAACAGGCGCGGAGTTTTCTCTCCGGCGATATTGCTGGTCGAATTGCCACCGGTGAGATCGAAGCGGAATGGCGTGATTTATTCGATGAAGAGATGTCGGCGAAGATATCCGAATGGTCAATCACGGTCGATAACGATACTGTAATTGCTCAAATTGGTGGCGTCGCCGAATCGCTGGAAAACCGTTTGACCCGCGGGTTAGAACGTTGGCTCGAATGGTGGCGTCCGTTGAAGACGCTGCGGGAGGGCGACCGCGAAGCGATTGATTTATTCCGCGAAGCGCAACAGAGTTTGTTTGAAGAAGATGCGTTACCGCGTGCGGTCGATACGTTCCGCGCCGCCTTCGATCTTGCTCCAAGCGATTTAGGCGTAAAAGAGTGGTTCGCTTACTCGCTCATTCTTACCCAGGATTATGTTTCCGCCGAGCGGTTGTTGCAACAAATCATCGCCGCCCGCCGCCAGGACTTTGCGACGATTGTTAATCTCGCCGGGATTTATGTTCGTACGGGACGAATGCAGGACGCTGCCGAATTGTTGTGTCCAGTCGAATTATTCGACCGTAATTTGCATCGCCGTCCTTATGTCGCGGCGGTAATGGGTCTACTCCTCTCGCTGAAACGTACCGAGGATTTACCCGCCCGCATCGTCCGGCTGGAAACAGCGGAGTGGTTGCCACTCGGGTTGTTCTATGCAATCCAACACAACACCGATCCGATGATAAAAGATCGATTGCTGCACCGCATCATCGATGAAGCGGGCTTAACAGTCGGTAAAAAAGGGAGTGACCTTTCCGATCCAAACGATGCATTGGTTCCCATCGCACGACTCGAAAAAGATTTCGCTTACTTCCAGACCGAAGGATTACTCGAAGAAGGCATCGCGCATTTCCGTGCTCGTACCGAGCGTTATCCGTGGTTCTGGGCAAATTGGCACTACCTCGGCAAATTAAGCGAAATGACTGGGAACATCGAGGAAGCAAAGTACTCGTTCATGCGGAAAGCGGAAGCGACTGCCTCGAGTAAAGCGCCACAAAAATCGAAACAGGAAAATTGGCATTACTATCTCGAATTCTGTTTCCGGAACGAGTTGTACGACGATTTACGGGTCGGAATTCAAGGGGCTGCCGAAGCGGGGATGGCGGATGCCAAGCTTGCTCGTTACCGCCGCGCACTGCAATCGACCGAACCGACGTCCTATCAAGCGCCGCTCGAGTATAAGCCGTCCATTTATGATGATAGCGATACTGAAGAAGGCGAAGAGTATGTCGCGCCGAATGCGAATGCTGGCTTAATCGGATTCACGTTTGCCGAGCCTTATCCTGAGAATACGGATTGGCGGGTCTATGCGAATCCGGAATGGCATGGCAGCGTTTCGGTACTTCCGGTAAGTAAACAAGACCCCGCTCGTCACGAAGTCGCTGTTCATTGGTCAACCAAAGATGGCACACAGCCCTCATCGGTGACGTTACACTCGGAGAACAGTGGTATCGAAGCCGTGGTCAAATTGTATCGTACTGATCGCTCGCCGGCACCATTAGAGCATCAAGGTCCGGTACGACTCCTCGAATTGTATCACGAAATTCAAAACCGCATCCGCCGCCATCTGGTTACGACACTACCCGGCGAAGTCCTCGCCATCGAAGCTCCTGCTGGCTTTGGCGTGAATACTCTAACGTCCGAAATCGCCGGACTCAGTAACTCGGTGCAATGTCCCATTCACTTGGTTCGTGCACCCGAAGGGACCCTCAGCAGCGAGAAAATCGTAAAGTGGTTACGCGAAGTATCATCGAAGTGCTTTACGAACATCCCGCTTCCCGTTGATCAATCGCCGGCAGGATTCAGCCGATGGATCGAGCAACTTCGCGCGGCGCCCGGCACCCACACCAAGCAAGCAGTAGTGTTGCAAGGATTTGCCGAGCATTGGAACATCGCGACACATGAACAGGTGATGTTACTCACGAGTTTCCTCGACTTGTTACTCAAGCTCACAGATATGCCCGAATTGGTTTGGATCGTTGGCAGTAACGACCTGTTTTACTTGCGGCGCCAACTTCCCCATCCATTCTGGCGGTCGTTGCAGGTGTTGCGGCTCCCCGCCATGAATGAGGACTTGGCAAAACGCTATCAACAGATCTGGTTTGATGAACGCAAAGCGCTCTCTGAAACCGCCTCGACTTTGCTGTACCAACAGAGCGGCGGTTTAGCGGAAATCTACGCGTTACTGTTACGGGAAGCCGCTCGCGATGCGAATGGTTTACAGCAGCAGCGAATTCTTGCCGCGAATGTGTTAAGTGTCGCGAATTGGACCGCATCCGGCGCGACCTATTTCTCCGATTGGGCACGGTTGCAGCTCCCGTCGAATAAAGTAGCGCGGATTGTGCTTGACCGATTGTACCATGGTGAGGCATTCAACGATCACGATCCGGATATCATGTATCTGCGCGAGATTGGAATCGTCACGATTCGTGACAACGTTGTGCAAATATCAACGCCATTATACCGGCCACAATTGGCAGGCGATGAAGTCGCATCCGATCCCACCGAACCGAAATCGCATGCTGTCTTGTTGGTTGATCATGAAAATCTGTTCCTCGGTCTAAAAGACACCGCCGTAAAAAACTCGCGTCCCTGGAACGACCGCGACGGTTCGCGGATCGCCGGGATTGCCCATAAATTGATCGAATGGGTCAAGAAGGAACACAAAATCATTTCCTACCCATTAGCGATTGCGAATTGGGATAACGATCCATTCCTTTATCACATGCGGCCGTATCAGGGTTCCGGGTTTTATACGATGATACCGGAAGGCTCGAAAGAGAACAGCGCCGACTTTATGATTTATCTCGAATGTTCACGTCTCCTGCGCGAACACACGGAGGTGGATACGGTTGTACTTGTGACCGGTGACGGCGATTTCACGATGCTCGTCCGTTCGCTCAAGAGCCAAGGGAAGCGGGTGCGGGTACTGGCGGTGAATGGCAGTACGTCGTTGGCTTTACGCTCCGCGGTCGGCAGCGATTTTCAATTCATCGAACCATTGATTGAGAGTTAATCCAACGCTATGAACGTCAAACTATTCGTACCGTGCTTTGTCGATTGGCTCTTCCCCGACGCCGCTTGGGCATGTGTAAAACTGCTCGAGCGCGCCGGGTGTACAGTACGATTCGATCCGAGGACGACCTGTTGCGGTCAACCGGCATTCAATTCCGGATATCCCGGCGAGGCGGCAAAGGTCGCATCGCAATTGATCCGGTTGTTATCAGAAGACGATTTACCGGTAGTGATTCCCTCCGGTTCCTGTACTTCGATGATTGAAAAACATTATGCGGAGTTACCGCTCTCTGATAATGATAGAATTTTGTGGGAAACGCTGCGCGGGCGAGTTTTTGAATTCACCCAATTCTGGGTTACACAACTACACGCACCGGATTTGTTAACGCCGTTTCCGGGAAAGCTCATGCTGCACCGTTCCTGTCACGGTCTGCGCGAAATTGCGGTAACGCAATACACTGAACAAATTCTCCGCAGCATTCCCGAACTTGAATTGGTGGAAAGCAACGACCGTGACGCTTGCTGTGGGTTTGGTGGAACCTTCTCGGTGAAATTTCCCGAACTCTCGGTTTCAATGGCGGATGCGAAAATTGCTAAAGCCACCGAGCAGAAAGTCGAAGGAATTGTTGCAGGTGATGTTTCCTGTTTGATGCATCTTTCGACCCGGGCGAGCAAACAAGCGAACCCGTTGCGATTTTTTTATGTCGCGGAAGTGATGGCGGGCAGACCATGAGCGAATCGCATTTTCATCCCGAGCGGTTTCCTGCCGCCGCCCGTGCCGCTGTTGCAAATGAGTATTTGCAGCGGGTATTAAAAAAAGCGACCCATCACTCACTCGGATTGCGCGACGAAGTTGTCAAGGATTTTCCCGACACTTGGGAAACCATGCGCGACGCCGCCCATCGCATTCGTCATTTCGCCATCGACCACTTGGATGAAATGTTAGAGCAGCTTACCGCTTCCTGTGAACAGAACGGCGTTGTGGTTCATTTTGCTCGCGATACGCAAGAAGCGCGTAACATCACACTTGAAATTCTACAGCAAAATCACGCCACAAAAATCGTAAAATCGAAATCGATGACCACCGAGGAAATCGAATTGAATCCGTTCCTCGAAGCGAACGGTTGCGAAGTCGTCGAAACCGATTTAGGCGAATACATCGTTCAGTTGAATAACGAGCCGCCTTCTCACATCACGGCACCAGCTTTGCATTTATCACGCCAGCAAATTGGGAAAATATTTCAAGACAAATTGGGCATCGAGTACTCGGAAGACCCTGAGGAACTTACGCTGAAGGCGCGGGGCATTCTGCGCAACAAGTTTCTCCATGCTGAGGCGGGGATCAGCGGGGTGAATTTTGCCTGCGCCGATACCGGTCGATTGGTTGTCGTCGAGAACGAAGGGAATGCCAGATTAACGACTTCTTTACCGAAACTACACATCGCGATTTGTGGCATCGAAAAAGTGATTCCCAAAGAGAAATTCTTAGCGATCTTTCTGCGAATGCTTGCCCGTAGCGCAACCGGACAGCGACTCTCGACCTATACGAATTTTCTTTCGCACCCATCGCCGAACCGGGCGGCGGGACCGCAGATAATGCACTTGATTCTATTGGATAACGGGCGAACGAAGATAATGGCCGATCCGGCATTGCGGGAATCGCTATTATGTATTCGCTGCGGCGCATGTTTGAATGTCTGTCCGGTGTATCAGCGGGCGGGTGGTCATGCTTATGGCTCGGCATATATGGGGCCGATTGGCGCGGTGTTGACACCGCAGTTTCGCGGCCGGGAAATCGCACAATCGCTGCCGTTTGCCTCTTCGTTGTGCGGTGCCTGCGGAGAAATATGTCCAGTGAAGATTCCGTTGCCGCAACAGCTTTGGACATTACGAAGTCGAATCGCGGAAGGGGATCAATTACGTCCGGCATTTGAGCGAGTGGGAATGCAACAGTGGCGAGAAACAGTACTCAATCCTGCGCGCTATGAGCGGTATGGAAAACTGTTCCGGCTGTGTTCACGATTGGGATTGACAAAAATTCTACCGGGCTGGACGCCACAGCGTTCGCCGTTAACGCCGGCTCCCAGCAGTTTTCGCGAACGTTGGCGGAAGGAAAAGAAACAGTAGGACTGTTACTTCTGTCTGAAAAAAATGATAAGGCGAATGGACAGACAAGAGTGTCTGTCCTACGCAGAAATGCAACAAGACTGCAAAGAAAATATGGATGCAAAAACCGAAACTTTGATGAAAATCCAATCCGCATTGCGTAGCATCGACGCGATGGATACCCGAATACCCGAGCACACCCGGTGGGGCTTGCCCATTGAGGGTGTTGAACAACGGTTTTGGTTTGAGTGGCAGAGAAACGGCGGCGAGCAGATTGCGTTCGATAATTCACAAGGCGATGTCAATTCTGCCCTTGTTGCCTATATTACCGCCTCGTTCGATGTCAAACGAATTTGGCTTGCGCCGGAATTGGCGGAGTTTAGCGAGCCACTCGCACAAATTCCCGGTTCACTCGTATCAATTCAAATGGAGCCTGAGAATCCCGGTCTCTTCGATCTCGGAATATGTTCTTGCGAGCTGTTCCTGGCGGAAACCGGAACGATTGCGCAAGGGTGGCACAACCAGCGTCCGCGCGCAATTTCGCTGCTGCCGCCCAACGTCATCTTTATTGCCAAACGAACACAAATCGTTGCTCATTTGGAAGATGCCTTGGAACAGCTACCAATATTATCGCCGAATGGTTGGGTTTGGATTGGCGGCCCATCGCGTACCGCCGACATCGAAAAGGTATTAGTAAAAGGGATACACGGTCCAAAACGTACCGCAATCCTTTTACTGTAGGGGCGTATGGCATTCGCCCGCGTGTAAAAAGATAACCGATACTTACATGGATAGGTAATCTATCACAAAACGGAAACAAAATGACAATCGATAAAGAACTGGCGTACAAATTCTTGCGGGAGATGATCCTGCTGCGCCGCTTCGAGGAAAGAACCGCTCAAAGCTATCAGCAAGGGAAAATCGGCGGTTTCTGCCATTTGTATATTGGACAGGAAGCGGTCGCAATTGGTGCGGTTGGCGCACTGCGTGAGACCGATTACGTCCTCACCGCCTACCGTGACCATGGCCATGCATTGGCAAAAGGAATGTCTTCGCGCGAAGTGATGGCGGAATTATACGGAAAGGTCACCGGATGTTCCCGCGGTAAAGGCGGCTCGATGCACATGTTTTCCGAGCAGCTTCGCTTTTTAGGGGGCAACGGTATTGTCGGCGGACAAATTCCGGTTGCAACAGGCGTCGGTTGGGCAATCAAATATCGCAAACTCGACGATGTCGTACTTTGCTTTTTCGGCGAAGGGGCGATCAACCAAGGGGCGTTCCACGAATCGTTAAATCTCGCCGCGATCTGGCGGCTGCCGGTCATCTACATTTGCGAGAATAACCGGTTTGGAATGGGTACCCCGGTTGAACGCGCCTCATCGATTTACGACCTGTCGCAGAAAGCGTATGCTTATGATATGGCACGCTCACACGTCGATGGGATGGATGTATTGGAAGTCTACAATACTGTCAATGAAGCAATTTCACGCGCACGCGGGAGAAGTCTGCCGACCCTCATCGAAGCGCGCACCTATCGCTATCGCGGACATTCGATGTCCGATCCGATTCACGGTCACTATCGTTCGAAAGAGGAAGTGGAAGAGCAGAAGAAGCAAGACCCGATTACGCTGCTGCGAGAAAAAATGATTGCGGCAGGCATCTACGACGAAGCGGAAGAGAAACGCATCGAAGCGGAGATAAAAGCGATTGTCCTCGATTGTGCGACCTTCGCCGAAGAGTCGCCGGAACCGCCGGACGATGAATTATTCAAACATGTCTATGCAACGGAGGCGTATCATGGCTGAGCTTACCGTTCGCGAATCGCTCAATCAGGCAATGGCGGAAGAGATGGAGCGCGATCCCGATGTATTCCTGATGGGCGAAGAAGTCGGGTTTTACAATGGCGCATACAAAGTAAGCCAAGGGTTACTCGACCGCTTTGGTCCAATGCGTGTGATCGATACGCCGATTACCGAATTAGGATTTACCGGCGTTGGTGTCGGTGCGGCGCAAGTTGGTCTACGTCCGATTATCGAAATGATGACGTTTAACTTCTCGCTGCTCGCGCTCGACCAAATTCTCAACAATGCGGCGAAGATGAGGTACATGTCGGGTGGACAATTCAAAATGCCGCTCACCGTACGCGGCGTGAATGGCGCTGCCCACCAACTCGCATCCCAACACAGTCAATCGTTTGAGTCGATATTCTGTCATTTTCCCGGATTGAAAGTGATTGCGCCGGGTATGCCAGCCGATTTCAAGGGATTGCTGAAAAGCGCAATTCGCGACGACGATACCGTCATTTTCATGGAAGCGGAAACGCTGTATGGCTTCAAAGCGGAAGTGCCCGACGGAGAATTGTTGATTCCCATCGGCGTCGGCGATATCAAGCGCGCCGGCACCGATTGCACGGTGGTGGCGTGGGGTAAAGCGTTGCATACGGCGCTCGCGGCAGCCAAGGAACTTGCCGAACGCGGGATCTCGATTGAAGTGGTCGATCCCCGTACTTTACGGCCGCTCGATGAGGAACTCATCTTTACCTCAGTACGAAAAACCAATCGATTGGTAATTGTCGAAGAGGCGCTGCCGTTTGCCGGGGTCGGTGCGGAGATTGCCTATCGCGTCCAACGCAGCGTGTTCGATTCGCTCGATGCGCCGGTGGAACGAGTGACCGGAAAAGATGTGCCGATGCCATATAACCGGCATTTGGAGCATAATGCATTGCCGCAAGTCCCCGATGTTGTGGAAGCGGTCCTTAAGGTTTCCTACCGGGGATAACAATGGAAACTACAGACGAATCGAGCGACCGGTTACAACGGGAAAAAGAGTTTCACAATGAAGCATTCTCCGACAAACGCCGTTCGTCGTTAGGAAAATTCTATCGAGTTTGCCGTTCGATGTACCGGGAGTACGAGAGTACGTTGCAAGACCAATGTTCGGGAAAACGTGTTCTCGAATTCGGTTGCGGTATCACGGGTAGAGCGTTTGAAATTGCGAAATTAAGCACGTTTGTTGTTGGAATTGATATTTCCGATGTGGCAGTGCAACAATCGCGGCAACAGGCACAACACCTTGGAGTGCAAGGAAAGACCGAGTTTATCGTGATGAATGCCGAAGCAATGTCATTTCCCGATGGTGAATTCGACGTGGTTTTCGGTTCGGGGATTTTGCATCATCTCAATTTGGCAACGGCAGCGAGCGAACTCCATCGTGTCCTCAAACCAAACGGTGTTGCGATTTTTACCGAGCCGTTAGGCCACAACCCGGTCATCAATTTATTCCGAAAACTGACACCGAAGTTGCGCACTGCCGATGAACATCCATTATTGATGCGTGACTTAGCAATGCTGAAACGACAATTTCCCGGAATGGAAGTAAGTTGGCATAGTTTAACGACACCGTATGTGGCGGTACTGCCAAAGCTGCTGTGGAAATGGGCGCTGCCAATGGCCGAAGCGGCGGATCGGATGTTATTTACCATCCCTTGGATTCGCCCGTTGGCTTGGTTCGCTGTTATTAAAATGGCGAAGTAATCGCTGCGGAAAATTAATACTCATTAGGTGATAAAATGGCAACGAATTTAACGATGCCGCGGTTATCCGATACGATGACTACGGGAAAAATCCTCAATTGGAAAGTGAAGCCGGGCGATAAAATTGAACCGGGAAGCGTATTAGCTGAAATCGAATCCGATAAGGCGACGATGGAGTTTGAAGCATTCGAGGAAGGGGTAATTCTCGAAATCCGAGTGCCTGCCGGCGAATCGGCACCGGTTGGTGAAGTCCTCGCGGTTTTGGGCGAAGCCGGCGAAGTGGTTGCTCCGGTGACGGCAAAACAAGAAGAGAAGAAGCCGGAAGCAAAGAAAGAAACCAAAGCAGCAAAATCGGAACCGAAGGCGAAGAAAGAAGAACCGAAACCAGTTCCCGCGCCAGTTCCGACACCAACCCCAGCTGTCGTGCCAGCACCAGTGCAACCAGTCGCAGAAGCAACATCGAGTCGATTGGTGGCGTCACCGGTGGCGATGCGATTAGCGATGGAGATGGGGGTCGATTTACGCGCTGTAGCCGGTACCGGTCCCGATGGTCGGATCACCCGCGCCGATGTCGAAGCCGCCGTTGGCAAAGTTCCACCACCGCAGCGTCCCGTTGCTCCTGCGCCCGCACCGAAACTTGCCGTCGCGCCGTTGGCACCCGCTCCGATGAAGACGACTGCTCCGGCGATTACACATACTGGTACTGAACCGATGTCGCAAATGCGCACAGCAATTGCCCGCCGGATGAGCGATGGTTGGCAAGCGCCGATGTTTACGGTAACGGTGGAAGCGAAAATGGATCGTATCGTCGATCTGCGTTCGCAATGGAAGCATTTGGAAGGAAAGTCGCCGTCGATTAACGATTTTATCGTCGCGGCGTGCGCCCGAGCATTGCAAGTGTATCCGCAGGTGAATGCCAGCTTTGCCGGAGATGCGATAACCTACCACGAGCAACAGGATATCGCGATTGCCGTTGCATTGGACGATGGTTTGATAACGCCGGTGATTCGTAATGCTGGGAAGAAATCGCTCAAGGAAATTGCCGATACCGCTCGCGAGTTATCGGAAAAAGCAAAAGCGAAAAAATTGCAGCCGGAAGAATTCAGCGGTTCGACATTTACCGTTTCCAATTTAGGAATGTTCGATGTTGTTCATTTTACTGCGATAGTGAATCCCCCGGAAGCGGCGATATTAGCGGTGGGCAGTGTTAGGGAAATCCCTTGCGTAGTGGATGGTGAGCTCAGTATCGAACGACGCATGTTGATGACAATTAGCGGTGATCACCGCGTCATCGACGGTGCTACCGGAGCAAAATTCCTGAATGAAGTGAAACGTCTACTCGAAACACCACTCGCGTTGTTGTAGTGTTGGAGCGATTCGTAACGCCGCTTATATCCAACGTTTACGAACAGGGGGGAGAAAAATGACGAATACAATCGATTATACCGAATTCTGGTCGAATGATCCGGCGGTATTAGGAAAGTTTTTACAAGATGTTTTTGGTTGGTATGTCGACCCGCCGCATACGGAGTATATGCACTTCCGCTATCAAGAAGCGGAGAAACCGACCGCGGGCGGTATTCATAACGGCGGTGGGAAATTACCGGAACACGGTACCCGCACCCAAGTCTATATCAATGTCGCCAATCTGGACGAAACAATCGAAAAAGTGAATACACATGGCGGGAAAATCATCTATGGCCCCTATGACATTGGAGACGGCACCTTGATCATCAATTTCACCGCCCCCGAAGGCACCCCGATTGGGGCATGGAGCCATCCGGAAAAGTAAGAGTAAAACATTAGCGTCCGTTTGTAACGGAGAGGGACAGTAAAGTGCACTTGATCCTCATAGAGGATAATCAAACTCTGCCATTCCTCCATTTGGATATCCCAGCGACATACAAATGTAAAACTCACCTACCTGATTCATCGAATAGAACATCAAATGAAAATTGGGTTGATATACGGTGAAGCTCCAATCAATCCCCATTTTCATGATCTCCAACAATATTCGTTCGATATCGTATTAATAAATACATAACGATTGATATGGAGTGACGATGCCGACTCATTACCCCGGTACCCGGGAAGAAGTACTTGCGCTTAACACATTTATCAAATTTACCCGTGCTTATGAGGCGTTGCAGACCCGACTTTCGCATCGCGGCACCACCGGTGATTTGACGTTAAGTCAATTCGGCGTTCTTGAAATGCTGCTTCACTTGGGACCGCAATGTCAGCGCGCTATCAGCGATAAGCTGCTGACCAGTAGTGCCAACATCACCACTGTTATCGATAATCTCGAGAAGCGAAAGCTGGTGAAGCGGGTTCGCGATAAGTACGACCGGAGAAAGTTGTCGGTCGACCTGACTGCTAACGGCAGAAAGCACATTGCCAAGCTATTTCCGGAACACGTGCAATCGATCCTGCAGGAAATATCAGTCCTCACAGACAGTGAACAGGAACAGATGGCGCGGTTGTGTAAAAAGCTGGGAAATGGTGCTGCGTAAAAAAACGTCGCGAAAGTATCGGAACGGGAAATATTGCAACGATTGGGAGTGTTCAAATGACAACAGGAAAAACGATCAAAGTATTAGGAATTGCCGGCAGCCTCCGCACCGGCTCTTTAAATGCGGCATTGTTGCGCACCGCAGGCGAGTTACTGCCGGAATATGCCACGATGGAGACATACTCACTTGCAAACATTCCGCTCTACAACGGCGATATCGAAGCGAAGGGATTTCCGGAACCGGTAATCGATTTTCGGATGAAAATCGCGAACGCCGACGTACTGCTCATTGCCACGCCCGAGTATAACTACTCGGTACCGGGTGTCTTGAAAAATGCGATTGACTGGGCTTCACGTCCGCCATCGCAGCCGTTCAATGGAAAGCCAACCGGAATCATCGGCACTGGTGGAATGTTTGGTACGGTGCGTTCGCAAGCCCACTTGAAGCAAATCCTGATTGCCCTTAATGCGCAATTTTTCCATAAACCGGAAATACTCGTCACGAGTGGTATCAAGAAATTTGATGCGAATGGAACGTTGACCGATCAAGCTACGCGGGAGTTATTGCAGCAGTTTGTCAAAGGTTTGGTCGATTGGAGTCTGCTCTTCTCACACCCCAAATGATTCTTCTACCCAATCATCTCTGCAGTTACCTTGCAAGGAGTTTTCCTCAAGCTTAGTAACTGCAAAGATGTATGAGTATTCATTTAGAACTGGCTTAAGTCGTCATCGGATAGTGGAATAACATCTTCCGGTTTCACCATTCGCCCGCCGCCGTGAGAAATTGCCCGCGGTTGACGACGCTCGCCACCGCCGCTATTACTCATTAACTGATGCTTGGGGGCTTGATTGGTTGTCCGCTTTCGACTGGTGCGGTCAGACAAATCAAATGAGCCAACCAGTTGATTTACCTCATTCGCCTGGCTGTTCAATGTTTCGGTTGCACTGGCGGTTTCTTCCGTGTTTGCCGCATTTTGCTGAGTCACCGAATTTAATTGAGTGACTGCAGTGGTTACTTGCGAGACGCCGTTCGATTGTTCGTCAGAGGCGACTGAGATACTCTCGGCGATTTCGGTTACTTGCGCAATATCATTCAGAATTTCACTGAAATGTTTCGCAACAGCCGTTGTTATCTGAACGCCACTCTCGGCATTGCGACTCGACTCCTCGATTAACTCGGAAGTGTTTTTCGCTGCGGCGGCGCTTCGTTGTGCCAGATTACGAACTTCCTCGGCGACCACTGCAAATCCTTTACCGGCTTCACCAGCGCGGGCTGCTTCGACGGCAGCATTTAGCGCAAGCAGATTTGTTTGGAAAGCGATTTCATCGATGGTCTTAACGATTTTCGCGGTTTGATCGGCAGACCGTTTAATTTTGCCGATTTCTACCGTCATATCCTCAACCGCTTTGTTTCCGGTTTTCGCATTACTGAGGGTCTTACTCAGCATCAACTTGGCGTCTTTTGCACTGGAAGCATTTTGCTTTGTCATTGCCGACATTTCTTCCAGGGTAGCCGAAATTTCTTCGAGTGATGAAGCTTGTTCGGAAGCGCCTTGCGCCATCGATTGGCTGCTGTTACTGATTTGCGAGGCTGCAGAAACCACCTGCTCGGCAGTCATTGCAACCTGCTGCATCCCTTGGTCGAGATTGTCGATTGCCGTATTCAAGGCAATCTTGATTTTCTCATGGTCACCCCGGTAGTCTTGCGTCACCCGTGCTGTTAAATCACGGTTCGCTACCCGATCCAGTACGCGGGAAGCGTCATGAATGGGATTCAACACTTCATCAAGGGTTTTATTAACGCCGGACACAATCGCCCGGAAGCCACCCTGGAACTTTGCTTCGTTGCCACGGGTGGAAAGCCTGCCATCGACCGCTGCCGATGTTAGTAGTTCAGCTTCCGACACCAAACCCTGCAAATTCGCTACAGTAGCATTTAATGCCGGGGCAATCTCATCCTGACTATCGGCGGGAGGAATCTTGACGTTTAAATCGCCTTGACTGATTTTCTTCAATCCATCCACCATACTTGCGAGACGGTCGGTAAAAGAGTCCATCGCTTTCGCGAGCATCCCTACTTCATCGGTACGCATCATGTTCAGCCGCGTCTGAAGATGTCCCTTTTCCATTTCCTTCATCATCTCTAAACCGCGGGACAACGGGTTGGTAATGCTTCGAGTCAATACAAGCCCGAAGGAGACACCGAAAATCGCGCCGAGGATGATGACAATCCAAAGGTTTCGTGCGCCAGACTTTGCTCTGATATCGGCATTCGCGTCCGCCTCCACAGCCGCTTTTGAATTGAGAATGCGAACTTCCTTGAGTTTTGCCAGCGCTTCATCGCGTACGGCACGGGACTTTTGTCCATGATCCCACGTATCGGCTTCCAACGCTGCGATTTGCTTTTCGACGTCTTTTTTACCGGATTCTACGAGGCGATCCTTATCATGGTTTAACTGAATAAATTCAGCATTACTGCGCCGCCATTCCTCAACCAATGGAACGACCTGATCCCAGACTTGCTTCTCCTCCGGGGTTTGCGGTATGGGTTCATAGACTGCCTTTGCTGCATCATAGTGCTCCCACGCCTCTTTCATTTTTCCATATTGCGATTTACGATCATCACCAACCATTCGTCTCAACAACAGAGCTCGCTCAAACAGAGAAACTTCAACCAGCGCTACCTGCATTTGCAGTGTTGCTTGCACACTCGGTAGGTTAATTTGAGCGATGTCGTCTTGGGCTTTCATCGTCGTCTTTTGCACCGACTGGGCATAAAAACCAACGAAGACGGTAATAAGCGTTGCCAATAGGAAAGCGCCGACCAATTTGTTACCGAGCTTGATGTTATCCAACATGGTTCCTCCTGATCAATGGGTTTGATGAGTTCTTTGCGAACAGGCGAATACGGGTGTGGCGAGGGTTGTGCATCAATGTCAATGTCAATGCGCAGTTCGACCAACTCGCAAGAAAAGCGATAAGGAAATTATTGCATTGGCAAAATCGTTGTTTTAGAGAAAACTCTTCCCCACATGCAATTGGTTGCACGTAACAATCCAGAATCGAAACCGCACTTTAAAAGGGAGTTTTACCTACTGAGAACAACGCATCGTTTTGCTTTACGAATGGATATGTACTTACGAAAAACTAAAAGTACCACAAAGTATTCAATTATATTTATTTATAGGAGGTGCTTCGCAAGGTAAGTGATGTCAGGATAAAAATCAACACAGGAGAGGTGATTTTAGAAAATAATCGTGGAGCATCATTCAAGTAGTGAACTTGCAGAATCCCAGAGAAATAGGATATACTTAAGAATATTACTTTTAAGCGGGTTGTTACATGGCACACAGTTATACCCCCGGGTTACGGGTTGCAGAACAGACGAAGATCGAAAAGTACCGGCAACTCCCCACGGAACCGGACAAAACAAACGTTTTGGTGAAGAAAGGCGAAAAAGTTTCGGCGGAGAAGATTGTCCTTCGCAGCGAGATGCCGGGGAATGTACAACCGGTTAATGTTGCTAATTTGTTGCAAGTACCTCCGCAGGATGTCCCCGGATTGCTGAAGAAATCCGAAGGCGCTGCCGTACAAAAGGACGAAATAATTGCTGAATCAAAAGGACTCTTTGGTCTATTCCGTTCGGTAGTAAAATCACCGATTACCGGATTCATTGAATCGGTTTCAGCGGTTACCGGACAGATGATGTTGCGGGAGCCGCCGGTACCCATCGAGTTAGCTGCCTATGTCGATGGTTTGGTCACCGAAGTGACGCCCGATCGTGAAGTAACGATTGAGACTCACGGAGTGTTCATCCAGGGGATTTTCGGAATCGGTGGCGAAGCTGTCGGAAATCTGCGTATGATTGCGAAAGATCCGACCGATGTTACCGAAGTCAAAGACATTCCATCCGATGCGAAAGGGCAAGTCTTGGTCGGCGGTGCCTATGCATCGTTGGCTACGGTACGGAAAGCGATTGAAGTGGGTGCCGCTGGTCTTGTCATTGGTGGATTCTCGAATAGCGATTTGAAAGAACTGCTTGGCTATGAGCAGGGTGTAGCGATTACCGGGACCGAGCAAATCGGCATCACCTTGATTCTCACCGAAGGGTTCGGTAACATCGCCATGGCAGATCCTACCTTCAAACTTTTTACCAAATACAATGGCAGGAAAGCTTCGATCAATGGTGCGACGCAAATTCGCGCCGGTGTTATTCGACCGGAAGTTGTGATTCCCCATAGTGAGAAAGCGGTAGAATCCATTCACACTGTAAAGGGATTGGAAATCGGCGATGTCATTCGGGTGATCCGCGAACCGTACTTTGGTCAAATTGGGAAGGTTGTTAGTCTTCCGCCCGAACTACAAGTACTCGAATCCGAAGCGAAGGTGCGAGTCATGGTCGTCGAACTTAAAGGGAAACATGCGACCGTTCCCCGCGCCAATGTCGAAGTCATCGAATCGTAAGCTGGATTGGGTGATAGTTGATAGGTAATGGGCAGGGGTTACTCCTTGCCCATTTCTCTGTGGCTGTTCGACAACAGTGAGTTAACAAATTGGAAACATGGCTATCGAAATTGGAAGGTAAGCGATGAAGAAAGCAATTGTGTTTATAGCAACGAGTTTAGATGGCTACATTGCCCGTGAAGATGGTAGTTTCGAGTGGTTGTTTACCGATCAGGATTACGGCTACACGCCGTTTAGCACCGGGATTGATACGGTGGTGATGGGCAGGAAAACATTCGATGTCACGATGAGTTTTCCGGAGTATCCCCATGCCGGTCAACAGGTGTATGTCTTTTCCCGCACTCGAACCGAAGCGCCAAGGGATGACATCGTTATCGTGAATCGCGATCCCGGTGAATTTCTCCGGGAACTCAAACAACAGGAAGGAACCGGTAACATCTGGATAGTCGGCGGCGGCGAACTCTTACGCGATCTTCTCACAGCGGGCGAGATCGATGAATTTCAGATTGCGGTTCATCCGGTACTGTTAGGCGGCGGGATTTCACTGATTGCCCCGAAAGCGAAAACCAGTTGGCTCAATTTGAAAGCCTGTCAACCGTATGAAACGGGACTCGTGATGCTAAAGTACGAGGTTATTAAGTAGGGGTTCGATTCATCGAATCCGCCGGACGCAATGAATTGCGCCTCTACTACAGGTTCCACCACACCACAATTGCACCCAGAACCGCCGTTACGATGAGATTTACGCCGGCATTCGATACCGGAAGTCCGTGGATTACGGTTCCTTTGGCGTTGCAGTGGCGAGAAAATTCACTTTCAAAACCACATTTCTCGCAACGGTACGTTGCTTGCACGAATGCGCCGAGTAGTGAATCGAGGAGATTGCCCGCGAAAGCGATCATCGCAAGATTCGCATCGGTATCGCGGGGAAGGATACCCAACTTTGTCGCGAGAAACGGAATGGTAAAAGCGGCAAGTGCGCCAATCGCCAGCCCGAATAGCATCATGCCGCCGCTTTGACCCGGTTCCAGTTGCTTTCCGAAGAGCAGTTTGCGAGGCGTTCCGCCATAGCGGCTGCCGAGTTCCGCCGAGAGCGTATCGGAGAACGAAGCCGCCAGAACAACCACGATACCGGACACAAACGCTCGTTGCCACATCGCATCCTGCCACCACTGCAATTGCATCGCCACCGCCAACAGTTCCGCCACGCCAACGGTCGGGAACACTTGAAAACCACCACGGAGGCCATGTTGATCCGCTTTCGGTGAATCAGTTTTCGGGAGTTTGGCAAAGAGCGCGCCGAATCCGACAAACAGTAGCAGCAAGAGAAACAGCGGCAGCCCGCCGGAATAGAGGATTGCGACGGCAACTGCGAATCCCACCAGTGCGCCGCCGATGGTGATTGCTTTGACTCCATAGGCGAGTAATGCCAGGATAGCAGCCAATCCGGTGGATAACAAGAGATTCGCTTGAAACCATTCCAAGATGTTTTTCCGCTTTGACTCTAATGGTAGCCGCAGGCTTTAGCCTGCGATTATTAAAATTTGGTAACACGCGCGAGCTAAAGCCCGCGGCTTCGGTGTAGTATCACCTGAAAACATTTAGTGCTAAGCCATTAGCACGCGTGTCACTTACTTGTTCCAATGCGCGGGCTAAAGCCCGCGGCTACCCACGTGGACAGACAAGAGTATCTAACCTACTTAGACGACTGCTTGCAACGCTTCTTCCAACGATGTGCGAATAGTAAAGACTGACGATAGATGGCTTATATCGAGCAATTCCTGAATGTCGCTTGGGATTCGGGCAAGCACCAGCTTTGCATCGGCTGAACGGACGGAAGTTAATACCGCGGCGAGCGCGCCGATGCCGGTTGAATTCATCCAAGTTACATGCAACAAATCGAGTACGATGGATTTGCCGCCATTCATGAGTTCGCCGCGAATGAGTTCGGCGAGCTGTTGCGCCTCGTTGCTGCTCATCCATTTGCCGGCGAGGGCAACTACCATGACATCGCCTTGCTTGGAAGTTGTGATCATATCCATGATGAAATCTCCGTGATGTTTGATCGAAATTGTATTAGACCGAGTAAAATAGATTGCAAGTGCATCTTCTCCAATCGTACTTTGCTATAATACGTAAATCTTCTTCCCATCGAATACTCACATTCAATTCATCCCGTTTTCGGAGGATGCTATGAAGTTCGTTCTTGCAGTTCCGAAGTTTCGCTTCTTGTACGTGTTTTACGTTATTGTTTTCTATAGTCTTACCTTTGCTGGTGGGGTCGGTTCCACAATGGAAGGCGCGAAGCTATTCCGCTTTCCTGCCGAACACAAGGCGATTCAACGCTTGGAGTGCGACCATCCCGGCGTCATCGTCGATGAACTTACCCGGTACAATGAGGCGTATGTCTGGGCTACTCCACAGGGAGTTGCTTCGCTCACGAGTGCCGGGCATCCGGTGGAGCCGGTAATCGATGAAACCGATTGGTGGACCCAATACCCCACCTATCGACAGGTGACCGATTCCCTCGTGGCATTGGCTGCGCGGCATCCGACCGTTGCGAAAATCGATACGATTGGCTATTCCTTCAACCGCCACCCGTTGGTTGCGATTACCATCAGCAATCAAATCACTGCACCCGATGTCGGCAATAAGCCGGGTATCATGTTGATCGGCGCGATCCACGGGAACGAAAAACCAGGCACGGTACTGCTAATGAATTTTGCCGAATGGCTGCTCGATTCGGTGAATGTCGATGGGCGGATGGTGTGGCTGCGGCAGTATTGCCGGTTCCAGATACTCCCGATTTTCAATCCGGACGGTTACTTGACCAACAACCGGATGAATGGACATAGTGTCGACTTGAATCGGAATTATCCCGATAAAACTTCCAACGATTCCAACGATGTGACAACCGGCAGGGAACCGGAAACCCAGGCGATGATGAATTGGACGCGACAAACGAAGCCGATGCTTGCTATTGATTTTCACGATGGCATAACCGCAGCGGTCTATCCGAATTTCGCCGATATCGATGTCGGTGCAAATGCGTCTTTCCCGCCGCAACCGGATCGAAAATGGTACACTGCCGCTGCCGATAGCTACGCGGTCTATAACCCGCCAATGTGGAATAGCAACACGCCGCCGTTAGTGAATGGTACCGTGAATGCGGTGCAGCTCTACCAAGCGCACAACTCGTTGCCCGACTACCATTATTACTACCATTGGTGCCGCCACATCACCGTCGAGTTGGCGAATGAACATACCCCTGCACCGGAATGGTTGCCAACAATGTGGGAAACCAACAAGAATTCGATACTGGCGTTTAGTTCATTGATTCAACAAGGAGTCGAACTCACATTAGTCGGATTGGTACCCTCCGATTCGGCGATTGCCGATTTAAATTGGGGCTATCCGAGGTATGTTAAGAACGGCACGCTGAATAGCTGGCGCTTCTTACTACCACCGGGTGAGTATTATCCCCGTATCTTCGATTCGCATACTCACTCGACCTATCGGCAGGATGGTCCGATCTCGCAATATTATCCATCGACAGTATTAGTTAGCCCAAACTTTCTTCGCCCAATTAGTGGAAACTTGTTTCCGTCGTATAGAAATTGGGAAACTACTTTTCCTATCGGACCTTCGTATCGATTAGATAGTCTTCGGGTAGCACTAGATTCACTGTCGCTTTCGCCGTTAGACGATTACCCACTAATTTGGCATGGGGTAACCCTCGGTACGTATGCTACCCTATCACTGAGACCAGTACCTGATGCGATGCCACTTTTACTCGAACGAAGGTGGTTGCTTTGGGATCATCGTCCCGATGGTGTTTATCTCCCTGTAAAGTTTATGCGTGACAATTTCAACCCACCATTGCGGAGGGACAATCGATTGCACATAGATACGAGTATCGCATATACTTCCGATGGTACTTATGGAACGGGTACCGCGTTGCAATTCACAGCAAACGGGAGGCAGGGTGGCGGTTTAACAGATTCGCCAACTGGGAACTATGAGAATAATGTAAATAGTGAGTTTACATTTGGTCGTTTCATACTTAATGAAGTAAGATGGGACTCTGCCCATTCCCCAACATTATCATTTACCTATCGGGGAAATATGGAAACCTGGGCAGATTACTGGGCGATTTCCTATAGTATAGATGATATTGCATACCTCCCATTAGATACTCTTACTGGTGTGGTTCCTGCTTGGCGATTGTACCAGAAAGATATTCCTTTGATTGATATACCATTGCTTTCCACATCGCTGTACTTAAAGATTACCGTTCATACTGATGAAAGTGATGCACGGGATGGTTATACCATGGATGATTTAGCGGTAACTCACTGGGGTTATGAATGGGTTGATGCCCCTGAAGAAATTGTCACCATTCCTCAACGGTTCTCACTATCGACTGCGCCGAATCCATTTAATGCGATTTCGAATATTACAGTAACGTTGCCGCGTGACGGTATCGCCAGCGTTGTAGTGTATGATGTTACGGGACGGATGGTCGAGACGTTGCAGCAAGGGCGTATGGCGGCAGGTTCACACACTATGCGATGGAATGCCCAAGCCTATTCGTCCGGAGTATATTTCATCCGGGCGTCTTCCCTGAACGAAGTCCGAACCACGAAAGTCGTGCTATTGAAATAAATCGTAGGGGTCGAACCCCATTCGCTTTTTGCAAACAACACAACGGGCGGCTGCCAGCCGCCCCTACCATCACCAATCGGGCGTGCGCGGCACGCCTCTACAGAGGCTCCGATGAACCGCTTTGTGAATCTTCTAACAATTACGTTGCTGCTTGCGCTATCCGCCATGGCGAATGTGAATGGGCAGGACATGACCGGTGCGAAACGCTACCGTTTCACTGCCGACCATAAATTCATTCGTGCGCTGGAGTTAAATCATCCCGGCGTTATCATCGACGAAAAAACGCGCTACGGACGTGCAGTCGTTTGGGCAACATCGGAAGGGGCGGCTTCGCTTGCCGCTGCCGGGTTTGCTCTCGAGCTATTTCCCGACGATGAATCGATGGTCGATTGGTGGAATGCGTATCCGACCGCGCAACAAGTCACCGATTCGCTCAATGCGCTCGCATTGCGCCATCCCGAGCAAACCCGGATTGATACCATCGGCTACTCGGTACAAAATCGCCCGTTAGTTACAATCACCATCGGCAACAATATCAATAGCGCCGGCTTCGACAATCGCCCGGGGATCATGCTCAGCAGTACGCTCCATGGCAATGAGAAACCGGGAGTACCGTTGCTCCTGAATTTTGCCGAATGGCTACTCGATTCGACTGCCGCCGATGCCCGCTTAACCCGACTACTCAATGAATGCCGGGTGCTGTTGATGCCGCTGTCGAATCCCGACGGCTATACGTTGAACCAACGGGCGAATGCGAATGGAGTCGATCTGAATCGCAACTACCCCTGCAAAACCTCCGCCGATTCGCTCGATTCCCCGGCAGGACGACAGCCGGAAACGCAGGCGATTATGGCATGGGTAGCGCATACCCAACCGCTGCTCGCAGCAAATTACCATACCGGTACCATCGTTGTGAATTGGCCCTTCGATACCGATTTCGACGCTGGCGCGAATGCTTCGTACCCCCTGCAACCGGATCGGATGTGGTATCAAGCCGCTGCCGATAGCTACGCCGTCCACAATACCCCGATGTGGAATAATAACGAATCGCCGTTTACTCACGGTACGGTCAATGGCGTGTTGTGGTATCAAGCGATTGGCGGATTGCAGGATTATCAATACCGTTACCACAATATTCGCAGTGTGACGGTTGAATTGCATGATACCTATACCCCGGCGGCGAGCTGGCTCCCGACGATGTGGGAGACCAATAAATACTCAATCCTTGCGTATTGTTCGACAATCTGGCAAGGAGTCGATGTAACGATTCAAAATCCGGAACGCATCACCAATCGGACTGTCGCCCAGACATCGGCATGGGGACCGTTTTATAAGAAGTTGGGTGATACGCCGACCTATCGCTTTCTACTCCCTTATGGTTTTTGGCCAACTCGGGTCTATTCTCCGTTACGGCATTCGACCGGATATGCGAATCAAACGATTGAAACTCCCACGTTGCAAAATGTAAACTACACTCTGATGGTGCACACCCGTTTTCAAAACGATTCGGCAAATGTGTTGTCCTTGATGTTTGCCAATGGTGGAAGTATCTCCAGCGATTCGGTGCGATTCTCGCCCTACGAAGATTTACCGGGTAGATGGTTTTCCTCAACGATGCAACCCGATAGTTTTTTCTTCGCAGAATACCGATTAAACAACGATTCGATTGGGTTACTATACGAACGCGATTGGTTGGCGTTCGATTCGCCGAATGGCGTATTTGTTCCGGTACGGGCGTTACGCAGTGAAGTCTCCATTCGCCAAACCAACGCCATCTGGATGTATGAACCGATTACGCCCGAGCTGCCCGGTACGGGGACGGCTTTGCAGTATACAAACTCCGGCTATCGATTGGGTGGATTGACCGATTCGCCGACCGGAAATTATGCAAATAGTTTGCAACAAGATTTTGTATTCAATCCCACTACAATCATGAATACTACCCCTAATCGAGCTTTACTCACCGAAGATGTTGCCCGCATTTCGTTTCTGTATCGCGGGAATATGGAAGCGTGGTTCGATTATTGGGTAGTTTCCTGCCGGATTGGGGAACAACCGTTTATCGTACTGGATACTCTTACTGGAATTGTCAGCAATTGGCAACTTTGGACAAAAGAAGTATTTCTCACGAATCAATTGCCAACCGATCTTCAAGTGAAGATTACCGTCCACACCGATAACTCCGTTACCCGTGATGGTTTCACAATGGATGAGTTATCGATTACAACTACAGCTTTAGTAAGTATCGACGCTCCCGAGTATCCCTCTACACTACCAAACCAATTCCAACTTACTTGCGCGCCGAATCCGTTTAATCCGACGACCCGGGTATCGCTTTCGCTTCCCCGCGATGCAATGACGAAAGTCGCGCTCTACGATGTGATGGGACGCGAAGTACAATTGCTGCTCAATGAACGTAAAATCGCCGGAACGCACACCATGACACTAAATGCAACGGCACTATCCAGTGGTGTATATTTCCTGCGCGCCCAGCAAAACCGCGAAGTGAGAACGCTGAAAGTCGCGTTGGTGAAATGAACATAGTTCACTTTGTGGCTGGGAACATCGTAACACTAAGTACTATACCAAGGAAAGAGGATTTTGTGATGTTACAAACGAAACGATTTTTTTTCACCATCGGCATTGTGCTGCTGCTGGGTGCCGCCGCATTTGGTCAAACCGAGCAGAAGCGCAACAAATTAGGGATCGGATTTCAAGCGACTGCACCATCGGTGGGAATGAGTTTGAAGTATGATGTAACGGAGATGTTGAATGCCCAAGCTGCATTTGCTGTATTCGGTGACTTGACGACCTACTCGATTCGTTGTAACATCGAACGGAAACGCCCCTATCATAACGCGATGTTGTATCTCGCTTATGGCGGCTTCGATTACGATAATAATTCCGATATTAATGCTCGTGGCGCGGGTGCCGGATTTGGATTAGAATGGTTCCTGCGGAAATTACCGGAATTGGGTTTTGGTGTCGATATCGGATTTGTCCGCTACTTCCACTCCGGTACGAAGTGGGATGGCTATTATACTGTTAGACAAGACGACTACACCACAATGACTGGCGGCGCCGGTATTCATTACTACATGAAGTAGAATTTCCGTAACTCTTTGTTATGAGAAAAACCGAAGCAACCGCTTCGGTTTTTTCATGTAAGAATTAGTAGAATTGTGAGTGGGCTTCTGCGAGATTTCAACTCAACGAACTAACAACAGCTTTCCCGCGAAAAGCTTTGGTGCATTCTGGTTGGAAATCTCTGCCCGATAGAGATACACCCCGCTTGCCAATTCTGGGGCAGCGCGCCACGGAAAACGATGATTCCCCGCCCCGATGGCCCCGCGATACAGTTGGGCAACTTCATTCCCTTGTACGTCGAAGATTGCCAATCGGAGATTGCTTGCCTCCGGTATCGCTAAGGATAAATTCGCTGTGGAATTAAAGGGATTGGGTGCCACCGCTATCGCATACTCGGATGGCAAAATCGTTGACGAAGTAATCACTGAATTAGTCACAATGGAAAAGTCACTATCCGACTCGTCAGTCAGAAACTCATACATATCGGACACAATCCGGATTCTGGCGTGCGTCGTATTCACCCGGTCGATAAACCATGGACTGATGCCATCGTGTTGAATATTCTCTAAAATGGGAATCCAAGTCCCATTGGGATAATCAAGGTTGATACTAACGGTGATGGTGCCCGGGAAACCGCCGCCATACCAGCGCAAAGTGTCGGTGGTTCCTCCGTCATATACTTCTCCGCCATTGGGTGTTAACAATCGTAATTCTGGTACAGCCACTGAGTAAACGCTAAAGGAACGAAAATCGCTCACATATAACGTATTGTTAACTTTCGTAATGCCAACCGGATATGAATTGTAATACCAACCGATTAACTGCGGATCGATGGGGTTCGCAATGTTCAGCATGTACAATCCCGAGCCAGCATTTCCGACAAACAGCGTATCGCCAGACAACACGACATCATGGGTGATCCCGCCGCGACCATCGATCCAAGTGGCGGCGACGAATGGTGCTGTTGGATTCACAATATTCACAATTTTTAATCCACTTTGGTAATTTGCGACGTAGGCATAATCACCTCGAACGACACACCTTCTTGTTAGCCCCGGAAGAGCACAAACACCGACCTCTGTCGGTTGGAGTGGATTCGAAATATCAACTATGCGAAAACCGGCATACCAACAACTAAGGTAAGCATAGTTACCTTGTACGGCGATACCCTCCGCACGATCCGGCATTTGCAGAGTTTGCAGTATTGATGGTGAGGTTACATTGGCAATGTTTGCTATCACCAAACCGGCATTGCGGTCGCTAATGAATGCTGTTTGTCCAACAACCTCCATTTGCGTCGGATGTCCACCGGTAGTAAAGGTGGTAGTTAATAACGGTGCAGTGGGAACGCTCATATTGTAAATTTTTACATCGGTGCCGGGCGAAAATATGTAGAAATAGTTTTGTAGGCGGTAAATTGGAAATCCTTGTTCCATCTGTAAAAATCCGACATTCTGCGGGTTGATCGGATTGGAGATATCCCAAATCTTGATACCGATGGTGTATATGCCTTCGAAGAGGTAATTATCATACAATGTGGTCGCCCACACCTGACCGGATGGCTGCGATTCGCGAAACCGCAAAGATAAATTGAGCGAATCCTGTGCGAAGCAGGGGGTTGCAAAAGTTGCGGTTAGTAAGAAAAAGAAAAGCCTGTAGAATCGTAGGCGCGATTGCGTTGCGTTGTTACAGCTGGGTGGATAATGAGTCATGATTTGACCCTCGAATTGTCGACTATTGCCATGATACGTATACGCTGTATCAAGCGCAAGTATATACAATCAATTCTGTTTTTTTTCCCAATTCGGAACGGATTGAATTGCCGCCATCGTTTGTCGTAAGTCTTGTGTTCGCTGCTTTTGCGTTATCCATTTGATGTGCCAACGGCCATGTTGGAGGAGTTCCCGTTTTACGACCAGACCGTCGACTCCGAGGAGTCCTAATGTAAAACGTGAGAGTAGAAATACTGACTGATAATCAAAACCAGTTGAAACTAGAACAATTGCGCCTTGGTACCCCAACCGCCTCAACTTTGGTACCATGAAAAGTCCCGCGCCGGGATGTTCCATAGTGATATCGGAAAATACCGCAGTGTACTTGGCTGGATTCGCTTGAATCGTATCTACTCCGGATTTTGCATTCCAGACATGATCAACTAAATAGCCGGCGTGTTCGAGCACCGCCCGTACCCATTCAGCGTACTTCGCATTATCGTCGACGATGAGTATTCGTTGTTCAGGCATTGAGGTATCTTATAAAAACCGAATGCAACATATAGATTGTAGGTGCGGTATGCAAGATGTCAAAACAAGAAATGAGCGAGGCTTACACCTCGCTCATTGCGAATCGATTACCGGGAAATTCGGTTACTTCACTTCCATGGAAGAAAGCGTTCGGGACTGTCCTTCCAAGGAACGTAACGGTGCGATATCCTGATTCATTTCGACACAGCCGAGATAATTGCCTTCGCCATCGCGTACTGCATAGTAGCTGATGTGCAGAAACATTTCTTTCTGTTCACCAAAGGGAATCCAGAATGCCGCCGAATCGCGGGTACCAGCTTTCATTTCCGTCAGGATTTGCTCCACCAGATGCACCGATTTCGGCGGGTGGCATTGTTGCACGGTTCTGCCAACGACGGACAGTGTGCGGGGGAATATCTTTGGATCGTAGACTTTATTGAAATAACGCACGACATCGTCGGCATCGATGAAGGTGAGTTCAACCGGGATTGCGTCGAGCATTGCGCGAATCGTATTGGTATTGAGCGATTTCAATAAATCGACCCGCCCACCGGTAGTGTTTTCCACTGCCTCCAGCAAGTTATCCCACCGTTCGATGTAACCGACTCCTTGATAAGGCATCTGCTGTGCGACTTCCGCAAATTGTTCCATCAACTTGGTGTCGTCATCCTCATCGAGTACCCGTCGTCCCATCGGATAGAGAATATCATTCTCTTTCCAAATATGGTCTTTGGTGAGGGCGATGTATGCTGCCAATTCTTCCCGATACTTTGGCGTGATCTCGATTGTCTTCTCTTTGATGGCAAACGTGTCACGGGAAAGCTTGAGGAGATACTCTTTTTCCATTTTATGTTCGGACAACATCACCGCAATTGGCCCGCCATTCATCGGGATGCCGCGCTGCCCCAGCAGCGGGAAGAGTGCCAATTCTTCCTTTTGGTTGTGATATCGGTCGCCGTAATCGAATAGAAACTCAAGCAATGCGCCTACGGTCGCGGCATCGAATTTGTCGGCGTTGTTTAGCTGCCGTTCAATCATCACCAGCGCCCGTTCAATCCGGGCGTGATCGTTCATTAGGTGGTCAACCCACTGTACCATGCCAATCTCCTTTTCGTCGGTATATGCTGTATATAACAAAATACGTTGGTATCCCTTGAAAAAACTTTGACGAATGTCAATCGCGAGATTTCTGGTTAAATTCGTAGGCATGAATAGGGAAATGTTAAACGATGTGCGGTTGCATTTGTCTATGGAGTAGTCATAACGTAAGTTATTGCACATTATTCGGAGATGGCGGCAGGTTTATGCGAATCGTTTTCTTGATGGCGTTAGTGGTTCTTCTGCTGGCGGGATGTGACCCGAACCGGCAGGAGTATGGGCTCTCGCCGATTATTTATATCTCGCCGAGTGCGCAGGAACGGCTTGCCCGGACGGTGCTCGACCGGGTTACCGAGTTGCAATGGATGGTGGAAGACGATTTGCAGCGCGGATTCGCCTTGTCGCCGCCACGGGACCCTCGCTATGAAATGACCGATAGCAGTTTTTATCTCCGGCGATTCGCGGGTGATACCCTCTACGAACGGGTAAAATTCATTCCCGACATTTGGGCGGCAAGCGGTCAAACACTCGATTCGGTGAAATACCGGTGGGAACAAGTCACCACCGATACCATTAACAATACCAACTACCGATACGCGATTAACGCCAAGCGAATCGCCGAAGGGGCGTTGCCACGACTGACCGGCGATTCTTACTTCCGATTTATCGCATACGCTATCGCGGGCGATGGTTACCGCTATAATTACTCCTATGCCTTAAATGGCGCTTTCAACTTCCCCGGGGGCACACCTCCGATTGGCGGCGCAACGGTGCGCTGGAGCGGCAATGGCATCACTTGGGAAGGCGACGGCATCCCCTCGAATTGGGCGTTAGCCGGTACTTCGCAAGCAGCAAGTAATGGCAACTGGACGATTTCGTTTACGTTGGAAGGAGAAGCTTTTCTCCGTGCTACCATCGACTCCACCGGCACGGGAACCTTCCAAATCGGTTGGGATGCGTTTCGACAGGTCTTCCCCTTCACCGCGTCGAACACCCGTAATATGCGCGCATTTCTGCCATCGACAATTCTTTCGGCTACCGCACAGGAGCGACTCGCTCGAACGCTATTGGGGCGGGGAACTGAAGTCACCAATTTAGTACGCGCTTTACAGCGGGGGTATGCCATACCCCATCCCTATCAAGACAGTGCAAATTATCCGATGACCGATAGTCTCTTCTATGCCCGGTTGGATGGCGATACGTCGGAATGCGTGCGGTTCGTCCCCAATGTTTGGCGAACCGGCGGTATTGCCGATTCCGTACTGTACCGCTGGTCGGTGTTGCAGGGGGATACTGCGGCTAATGGCGTATTTGCCTACCGGATTAACGCTCGACGATTAGCACCCGATTCGCTCGCCCGGTTAACCGGATTCGCCGGATTTGATTATCGCTATTGGTTGAACGGGTACGATTTTTCTTATAACCTCGCGTCTACGTTCGATGAACCGGGCGGCGCGCCGCCGCCGTGGAGTGGCGCCGATTACCAATGGTCGGGTAATGTGGTTACATGGGAAGAGGAAGATGTTCCGGTGGTGTGGGAAATGACGGGTCGCTCACAACGCGACGCCAATGCCCGCTGGACGACATCATTCTCGCTGATGGGGGATGAATTGATTCGCGCGAATACCGATACGACTGGTAATGGTAGCTTCTGGCTCGCTGCCGATGATTTTATCCAGCAGTACATCATTCCGTAGTATTCCGTGTAGTGCTTTTCATCGGAGTAGGGGCGTGCCGCGCACGCCCTCTTTTCTTTGATTAAAGCATAGAACATCGATGCTTCTGCTACCGATTTGTAGGTACAAAGCTCACGTTTTGTGCAACGAGATGCGCTACAAAAGTAGACATTTGTCGCTACGAAACGTAGAACTCGACAATTTGGACAAACATTGAAATTGTTGGTGGGGTTAATTACAACAAGCAGTTTTCTGCCAACATCATTGTATTATGCAGAATGTCATTCGTTTCACCAATCGCAACCAATTTTCCCCGATAGAGGATAATCACTCTCGTACAGAGCTTCGCAATAAAGTCGAGGTCGTGGGATGCGATGAGTTGGGTGGTCGGAAGATTTTGCAGAATTGTCAGAAGTTCTTTGCGTCCCCGGGGGTCGAGATCACTGGTCGGTTCATCTAAGAGCAGAATTTTTGCCTGACAAGCGAGCAAGCCCGCCAAACAAACCCGCCGTTTTTCCCCTCGGCTCAAGCGATGCGGTGCTCGCGCTTCATAGCCGGAGACCCCAGCCAATTGCAACGCATCGGTTACCCGCTGTTTAATCTCCGATGTGGAAAGTCCCAATTGCGAGGGCCCGAATCCTACATCTTCTTCGACTGTCGAACAAAACAATTGATCGTCGGGATCCTGAAACAACAACCCCACTTGTTCCCGAATCGAAAACAAGTTCTGTTCGCTAATCGGAGTATTGAATATGCGAATCGGAGACAGCGTCGCGATTCGTTCGGGAAGCAGTCCGTTGAGATGTAAAAGCAACGTCGATTTCCCAGCGCCATTCGCTCCGATCAATCCAACCTTTTCCCCGTCGGCAATCTGAAATGTGAGATTCTCTAATGCGATTTTTCCATCGGGGTAACGATAGGAAAGACTGTTTACATCAATAGCGTTCACAATTGCCACCCCCGTGCGATCATCGCTTGATACACTCGCTCCGCCCGCAACGATGAGCGGAGAAAGAGTTGCGCAATCACGGTGGCGAGCGATTGCCAGCGTTGCCGGCGACGCTTAGTAAACGTACGACTCGCGCGGGCATCGTTCATCCGGCGCGATTCTTCGATGAGGAGAAAGAGATAGCGGTATGTCAGGGCAAGAATCGTCGTTAGTATTTTCGGCAGCCGGAGTTGTCGCATCGCCTGTAATAAACCGGCAAACGGCGTCGTCGACGTTAACAGCAGCATCGTCGCAGCGCTCAGCGTACTCTTCGTAAGCAACAAGATAAAGCGGTGCAAGCCGTCCGGCTGCACCAACGCTAAGGTCGAGAGACTCACCGCAAATAATTCCAACCCGAGCAATCGCGTACAAAATTTCCACACCGCGATGCGGCTTATCAATAGAATCGTGATGAGAAGCGCCGCATAAAATAGCAATCCAATCGAATGGAAAGCGGCGGGGAGGAAGGCTACGCTAATCGTTCCGAGGATGGCGGCAAGCAGTTTAACTACTGGAGCGATACGGTGAACCGGCGAAGCGTGCCATTCGTAAAATTCGAGCGCTGGCTGCCGACTCACAAACGATCCGGTGCGCGGGCGGCAAGACTGCGCGCGAGGAGGAACGCCACTGCAAACGTCGCAAGCAATCCGATTACTCCGGCGAGTATGGTTGCGGCTATCGGTGAAGTAAGTCCGGGAATTGCATAATCGGGAAGCGGCGACGCCACGAGAGGCGTTTCATGGGCAAGCTGCTCGAATCCAAGGAGACCGGCGACCCGTTCGAGTCCGTCGGGAGATGCAGAAGCGAGCGGTGCGAGAAACACCGCCAAGCCTAACGATACCGCGATACCGTATCCGACGAACGACCACTCCGCAGCGCTATGCGTTGTTTCCTTCGATGCAGCGAACAGCTCCGGGCGCGTTTTCGATAAGGAGTAGACGACCAACGTCGTGATGACACATTCTCCGACGCCGATTAGGATGTGTATCGTCGTCATTGCGGGAAAGACGAGTCCTGCCGGCGCCGAGCCGGAGAAAGCAAGTTGTCCTGAACAGAAAAACGCTCCGGCGACCGTCGAACACCACGCCGCGAGTCCGGTTGCGAGTAATCGATTGCGCAGTGATTCACCGGTGATTTTTTGGACGAGCGAATACATAAAGTAACCGACATATACCGCGACAATTCCCATGTTGAGTATGTTTGCTCCGAGCGCCGTGACCCCGCCATCGGCAAAGAGAAAACATTGCAGCAACAATACCGCAGTCATTACCAATACCGCGCCGTGTACGCCGAACAGCACCGCCGCCAGCGCTGCGCCGATCAAGTGTCCCGACGTGCCGCCCATCACTGGGAAGTTGAGCATCTGAGCGGCAAAGATGAAAGCCGCGGCGAGACCTATCATCGGTACTTGACGCGCTGATAATGTTTTCCGCAACCGAACCAGTGAGTAGGAGACGCCGGCGAGCGCGATTGCTGCCGTTGCCAAGGAAGTTTTCGGATCGAGAAAACCATCGGGGATATGCATCAGTTCATTCCTATTTCAAACTTCGGCTATTCTTCCACTTTCGTAACGATGTACTGATACTGTAAATCACTCGATCCGATATTCTCGAGCGAATGCTTGGTATGCGGAGGTATGTAAATGACCTGCCCGGCGACTACCGTTTGCGTGGAATCGCCGTGGTGTAGTTTTGCCGTGCCGGCAAGCAAAACAATAAGCTCTTCATACCCGTCGGTCGAATGTTCTTCGCATGCCTTCCCCGGTTGAATCCGCATGAATCCCGAACGCAGTTTATGGCTGAGTGGCGGTTTTATCACCGATTGGTAGGAAACTGCGGGATCGGTGGGCAGTGTGATTACTTTTACGGCAATGTGATCAGGATCGGACGCCGATTGTTCTGTGGTTTGTGAAGGGTGTGCCATACTCGTTCCCAAGAAAATTGTAAGAAGACTGAAAAAGCTATACCAGTGGAATCTTTGACGGGAAGTTCTCATCGGGTATCCTATGTATCGAAGAGGTTCTGCGAGATAATCGTGCTACGAATTATATAAAGATAACACAAATTTGGCGGCGGGAAAAGGGGAAAGAAAACGGGCGGACTCTTTTAGTCCGCCCGCATTCATTCGTTGTGAAGTATCACAATTCAATCGGTTATTGGCCTTCTTTTAACGCGCCGCCGTCGCCGTAGACCTTGCCGACCATGTGTGCGCCGGGGGTTAACGTCGGGTCGCCATCATCCTTCCACTTGGATGGGCACGCCTTTTCCGGGTGCTTGGCGATTAACAGCGACATCTTGAAACGGCGCATCAGTTCGTCAATGTTCCGTCCCATCGGATCGTCATGGATTTCGACTACGTTAATTCGGCCTTCCGGCGTTACAATGAAGGTACCGCGACGGGAATAACCTTGACCATCGACATAGACGCCAAACAACCGGGCGATGTCGCCAGTACGGTCGCCACCCATCGGGTACTTGACATTCTTCAGACCGGCTTCATGGCGCTGCCATGCGAGGTGGACGAATTTACTGTCGGTGCTGACGGCGAGGACTTCCGCGCCCATCGACTTCAAACGGTCGTACTGTTCGCCCAAAGCGGTTAACTCGGTCGAGCAGACAAATGTGAAGTCACCCGGATAAAAGAATACGATTAACCA
>JAOTSC010000009.1 GCA_030247525.1 bacterium
GTCAACTACATCGTAACCACCTTCGGGCTCTTCTTCCGCTGCCATTGACGCGCGGGAAACGAGCACCTCTTGGCGCTTACGGACTTTCCTTATGACACGCGACGGCGGAGACAGCTTCTGCTCTGCCTCCGCCGAAAGGAATTCGCGGGAAGAATTTTTCATACGTGAGTTAACCAGCCATACTTATCGGGCGCTTCGCCCTTAACAATTGCAAGGAAACGCTCCTGCAATTCTTTCGTGATCGGACCAATCTTACCGCGTGAGATATATGCACCGCCAAACGGCAGTTTCTTCTCAGCTACCACTTCACCAACTGCCTGACGATCCACCGAACGAATCGGCGTCACTTCCGCAGCTGTACCGGTAAAGAACAATTCGTCGCAAATGTACAACATTTCCCGCGGTATATTTGCCTCAACCACTTTGAGACCCATATCGCGTTCCATTATCGTAATCGCACACATCCGGGTTATCCCGGGAAGAATCATTGCCGCCGCCGGGGGGGTGTAAACAATTCCGTCACGGATGATAAATAGATTTTCTCCGCTGCCTTCGGAAACAAATCCTTGGGTATTCAATGCGATGCCTTCATCGAATTGTTCATATCCTAATTCGTCAGCGGCAACTTTTTCTGGATCCAGTTCGGCGCGCATTGCAACCGACTCGATCTTTACTAATTGGCTATTCAAGTAGTTCGGTGCGGTTTTCGCCATTGTCGGGAACGTATTGGGAGCGGCACGATTCCACGAACTCACCATCACATCAACACCGTTTAACGCTTTAGCGCCGAGATACTTTCCCCAATACCAACTCATGATGACAACATTGATTGGGTTGTCTTTTGGCAGAACGCCAAGCGAATGGTATCCGCGAAAGACTAACGGACGGAGGTACGCCTCTTTCCATTCGTTTACCTTGATCGTTTCGAGCGCTGCCTTTTCCAGTTGTTCAATTGTAAAAGGAACTCTCATCCGGCAAATCCGCGCGCTATCCGATAGCCGTCGCATATGCTCCTTCAAGCGCATAATCGCCGGACCATTTTTTGTATTGTAACAGCGGATACCTTCGAACACCGAGGAACCGTAGTGGAGAGCGTGAATTCCAACATGTACATTGGCGTCTTTCCAGTCGACCATTTTCCCGTCGAACCAGATTTTCTTACCCTCATCGAACTCAACGCTTTTCTTCTTGGTGGGCATTTGGACCTCACATTGATTTCAATCGGAAACAATCGGGCGACGACTATCGCCCGAGTAGTGCGTTCGATAATATGAAGCGTTGCACTTCACTCGTGCCTTCATATATCTCACAAACTTTACTATCGCGTAAATGTCGCTCTGCGGGATAATCCTTCATGTAGCCCGCTCCGCCATGAATCTGTACCCCTTCATTCGCGACTTCTACGCAAATCTGGGAGGAATACAATTTTGCCATCGCCGACTCGACCGAGTAGGGTTCACCTTGATCTTTCAACCAACAGGCACGATGGGTTAATAACCGAGCTGCATCGATTTTCATCGTCATATCGGCAAACTTGAAGCGAATCGCTTGGAAACTGGTAATCGGTTGGCCGAATTGCTTACGTTGCAGCCCGTATTCCTTCGCAGCATTCATTGCGGCAGCGGCGATTCCCAACGCTTGCGAAGCGATACCGATTCGTCCGGAATCCAACGTCGAGAGGGCAATTTTGATGCCGCTCCCCAGTTCACCTAACAAATTCTCTTTCGGGACGATGCAATTGTCGAAAATGATTTGTACACAATCGCTGCCCCGAATCCCCATCTTATCTTCGTGTTTCCCTACGATAAAGCCGGGAAAGGTTTTCTCGATAATGAGGGTAGATGTTCCTTTACTTCCCTTCGCCGGATCGGTCACACAGGTGACGATAAAGACGTCAGCAGTAGCGCCGCCGGTGATGAACTGCTTCGTTCCGTTTACGACAAAGTGATCGCCCTTATCGATAGCGGTGGTTTTCTGCGCGCCGGCATCGGAACCCGCTTCCGGCTCGGTGAGCATGAATCCGCCCAACCATTGACCCGAGGCAAGTTTCGGTAAATATTTTTCTTTCTGTGCCTGAGTACCATACTTGTATATCGGAAAACCCGCCAGCGAATTGGTGACCGATAACACCACGCCAACGCTGGCATCCCCTGCAGAGATCTCTTCGATCATGAGCGAGTAACTAATAGAATCCATCCCCGCGCCGCCAAACTCCTCCGGCAACTGAATGCCGCAGAAACCCATGTCGGCTAACTGTTTCAGTTCTTCATGCGGGAAGGTCGCGGTCTCGTCGCGCCACGAGGCTTTGGGGGCAAGTACGTCACGGGCGAACTGACGGGCGGTATCCCGCACCATCTTCTGTTCGTCAGTCAGTGCAAAGTGCATTGAAAAGCTCCTAAGTGAAGCAATGTAACAAAAAAACGAGCGTTAGCTCAACTCGTCGAAAAGCAAAGTATCTTCCTAACCAAGATATTTACTGGAATAATCTTGCAGAAAGCAGATGGGGTGGTGATCCACCCCATTACGTTTCGATGTTAGTACGAGTAAAAACCGCGCCCGGATTTACGACCGAGGTACCCGGCATCAACCATTTTGCGAAGTAAGGGACAGGGGCGGTACTTACTATCGCCCAATCCCTGATGTAATACTTCCATAATCGCCAAGCAAACATCGAGACCGATGAAATCGGCGAGGGTAAGCGGCCCCATTGGATGTGCCATCCCGAGTTTCATCACTTCGTCGATGGCTTCCTTCGTCGCAACCCCTTCATACAGCGCGTAAGCGGCTTCGTTGATCATCGGCATCAGCAAGCGATTCGCCACGAAGCCGGGGTAGTCATTCACTTCGACTGGGACTTTCCCCATCTTCTTCGCGGTGTCGGCGACGATGTCGTAGGTCTCTTGCGAAGTAGCCAGACCGCGAATCACTTCCACCAGTTTCATGATTGGCACCGGATTCATGAAGTGCATTCCGATGAAATTTTCGGGCTTTTTGGTCGAAGCGGCTAACTTCGTAATGGAAATTGAAGAAGTATTCGAGGCGACGATGGCTCCCTCTTTCACCTTCTCATTCAATTCCTTGTAGATAGCAAACTTGAGCGCTTCGATTTCCGGCACCGCTTCAATGACTAAGTCAGCTTCCCTGGTGCAATCCAATCCGACGCATGTCGTCAAACGTCCGAGTGTCGCGTTTTTGTCGTCCTCGCTGAGCGTACCCTTGGTTACTTGCCGCTCGAGATTCTTGGTAATTGTCTTCAATGCCCGGTCAAGAAATTCCTGCTTGACGTCGCATAAAAACGTTTTGAAGCCGGATTGCGCACTGACGTGAGCAATTCCATTCCCCATGGTTCCCGCGCCGATCACGGCGATGGTTTTGATTTCCGACATTTCTCTTTTTTCCCTCCCGTTGTTGTCATTGCGAGGAACGCAGTGACGAAGCAATCTCATTTGTTTTAGTAAGGGCGTATGGAATACGCCCTAATCGTGTCATTGCGAGAGCGCCTTGCGCCGAAGCAATCTCAATACTAATCGTGTCATTGCAAGTGCGCCTTGCGCCGAAGCAATCTCAGTACTAAACCGTGTCATTGCGAGAGCGCTTTGCGCCGAAGCAATCTCAATACTAATCGTGTCATTGCGAGAGCGCTTTGCGCCGAAGCAATCTCGACACTCAAACCCGAACGCGATCCGATAAATCTTCCCAATTAGGGTTCATCGAATTAATAAGCTTTATCTTATCCGCTCGCGACCCACCTTTGATCTGCTTTTCTCGTCGCAATGCATCGTTTATATCACCAGTCCATTCCAGATACACGAGCTTGTCGATGTTATAACGTTTTGTAAATCCTTTGGATAACTTCTGTTTATGCTCTTCCATTCTTCTGCCGATGTTTCCAGTTACACCGGTGTATAATACGGTATTGCTCTGATTTGTCATGATGTAGACAAAGTATTGTTTCTCCATTGGTCACTGAGAATGCTTCGTCGCTGCGCTTCCTCGCAATGACAATAGGGGCGCATCAATTCATACGCCCCTACAATAGAATAGTTACATCGCTTCAATCGCTAAGGCAGTCGCTTCGCCGCCACCGTTGCAGAGTCCGGCGATACCCTTCTTGCCGCCGCCGGCAAGCAATTCATGCACCAGCGTTACCACAATGCGAGCGCCGGAGGAACCAATCGGATGGCCTAACGCAACCGCGCCGCCCCACGGATTCACCTTCTCCGCATTTAAGCCCAGCAATTGGTTATTCACGAGGGCGACAACGGCGAATGCTTCGTTTAATTCAAAGCAATCGACGTCATTCTTCGACCAATCTAATTTCTTGAGCAATTTTTCGACTGCGCCGGCGGGAGCGGTCGTAAACCATTCTGGTTCCTGCGAATGAGTCGCCCAGCCGGACACTTTAGCGAGCGGCTTCAAACCGTGCGCTTTCGCATACTCGGACGAGACGATTACCAAAGCGGCAGCGCCATCGTCGAGCGAGCTGGCATTGGCGGCGGTAATGGTGCCATCCTTCGCAAACGCGGGACGCAATTCCGGGAATTTATCGACTTTCGCCTTTTTCGGCTCTTCGTCTTCCTTCACGATAATCGGATCGCCCTTCTTCTGCGGAATCGTCACCGGAACGATCTCTTTTTCAAACTTTCCGGTTTTGATTGCATCCAAGGCACGATTATAGGAAAGTTTCGCAAATTCATCCTGTTGCTCGCGGGTAATCGAATACTTTGCAGCACAGGTTTCGGCGCAATTCCCCATGTGTTTATCGTGATAGACGTCCCAAAGGCCATCTTTGATCACGCCATCGGTCACTTGCGCATGGCCGTAACCGACGCCGCCGCGCGCCCAATGGACATAATGCGGTACATTCGACATCGACTCCATGCCACCGGCGACGACGACGTCGAATTCCCCTGATTCGATCTGAGCCGCTGCCAACATCACCGCCTTGAGACCAGACGAGCAGACCTTGTTGACGGTCCACGCACCAGCTGAGGTTGGAATACCGGCGGCAATGGCAGCTTGACGGGCGGGCGCTTGTCCGACGCCGGCCTGCAGCACCATTCCCATAATTACGTCTTGCACCGCGTCGGGTGCGACTCCGGCACGTTCGAGTGCCGCTTTGATTGCGATTCCGCCGAGTTGTGCGGCGGAAAAGGATGCGAGCGATCCGCGATACGCCGTGATTGGTGTACGTGCCGCCCCCACGATCCACGCTTCCGGATGAGAATGCATTGGTTTCCCCTTGTTAGTTTTACAATTCCCATTGTGCTCCGCCTGTCATTGCGAGGAATGAAGGATGCAACCATGTGCATCCGAAATGACGAAGCAATCTCTATGATTAAGAATTTCTCTTACAACGAATCAACTCATGCTAGTAACAATTGGAACTAATATCGGTTCTCTAATCACTTTACCACTTTTTTCTTTCATTTTATTCAAATCTCGGTTTGCTTCAAGAACAAGCGAAATCGCTTCTTTGAGATTCTCTCGGGTTTCTTCTAAAGTTGATCCTTGAGTGATAGCACCGGGAGTCTCTTCGGCATAACCGATCCACCACTTTTTTCGTTTGATGAAAACAGCGGTGTATTGGTTGAGTTTTACCCGTTCTTGCATCGGTATTCCTCAAAAAAAGAATCACATATACAAGCGTTCACTCGCTCTTACTACCTTCCGCACTAAAATGAAACCTTGTCCCGGTTTGCCAAACTCTCCCCACCCGTACCCGTGGCGCATGGTCGAAGAAGAGGAGCCATTGTTCCGCACTCGCCCGTTCCAAAAGGTAGCGTTTCACTTTTTTCACATCGTCGGGAAACATGTCGTATTTCATGACCAGCGAGGGGTGAAGATGCGATGCCGTCGGAATCAAATCCGCCAAAAAGCACGCCGTTTGCCCCCCATCGGAAATCAATAATACGGCATGATCGCGGGTGTGTCCCCCCGTCGTCAATACGGAAATGCCCGGCAGGAGTTCCCCATCGTGATCCCACAACTCCAGTTGTCCGGTCTCCTGTAACGGAAGAATGTTTTCCAACGGGAAATCCCGTTTCGCCCGCGGCGGCGGTTCCTTCGCACACTCGAACTCCCCCCGCGCCATAAAATACGTAGCCTTGGGAAACGCCGCTTTTAGATTGCCCAGCTCATCGTACTCGGTATTGCCGCCGCAATGATCGAAATGAAGATGCGAATTGATCACATGCGTTATATCTTCGGGTGCGAATCCCAAGGTTGCTAAACCATTCACAAGCAGGCGCGGCCGCTCGAATTCGTAGTTCCGCCCTTCCTTGACCTCGTGTTTATTCCCGATTCCGGTATCGATCAGTATTTTCTTTTCGCCGTCTTGCACCAAGAGACAATTCAAACCAACTAACGTTCGACCGGTGTGACGGGTCTCGCCAGCCGGACGGTCGCTCCGCTTCTCAGTCGAGGCGGCATCGTCCACTTGATCGGCAGTACGGAACATCGATTGACCGGACAATTTCATCCAGCCATCGGAGATCAGATGGAGCGTAAACCTCCCGATCCGAAACGGCCCCTCGACGAACGGTAATTGTAGTTCAACACTCACAATAACTATTCACCACCAATATCGCTGTGGAAATCGCCTAGTTTACGAACTACCATTTCCAACCTGCCAATCTGTTCGATACAGTCGTCGCGGTCTAACCGAATATTCATCGAAGTATCGAACTCATAACGATAAAATACCGCGAAGTCGGTCAAATCCTGCAAGGAACGAAACTCTCCGGTATCTTGTTTATTCGCATCCAGTAAATCGAATAATACCCTTAGATCGTGAGTGAATGGATAGTCTATCTCGATTGATGACAACCAACACTTCAAGAACTTCTCAACCGCTTGTTGTGCATGAAATCCGAAGACTTCGGTATCGAAATCCCCTTGATTGAGCTTCCGTAACGTATACAAATCGCGAAGTCCGACACGATACAATCGAACCCCATCGTTACCGGTTTTCATACAGAACTTTACCTTCCCGAAGCGCTCGTGAAACGATGTGATTCTTTGAGTTCCGGTATTGTGCAACTTCACTCGATGAAAACAGCAGAAAATCCGCCGGTGGAAATCCGAACGGAAGATGTGAGCGAATCTGTTTTAATAGATTCCAACGTCCCGATTCGCGGACGAGCGCATCATCTACCTCCACCAAAAAGTCGTAGTCTGATTGGTCGTTATAATCCCCTCTTGCTCGCGAACCGAACAGCAACATTCGTACCGGATGTACCGTTGCGACAACTCGTTGGACGATTTCTTCATAGGTATCGGATTTCATGTTTGTCCCTACTCAACTAAGCAAGCAGATTGCCCTTCTGTAAAATCTCGCGAGAAATAATCAAACGCTGGATTTCACTGGTTCCTTCGCCGATTTCGCACAGTTTCGCGTCGCGCATCATTCGCTCAACGTGATACTCTTTGATGTAACCATAACCGCCGTGTATCTGAATCGCCGTTAAACAAGTACGCGTGGCGACTTCGCTCGCATACAACTTCGCCATCGACGATTCTTTGATGTAATCGCGGCCTGCATCCTTCAATTTCGCTGCGTGATAAATCAAGTGGCGAGCCGCTTCGATTTCGGTCGCCATCGTCGCCAACTTCATCTGGGTCGATTGAAATTCGGCAATCGGCTGATTGAATTGTTTCCGTTCCTGGGCATACTTAGCCGAAGCGAGAAACGCTCCTTCCGCCAATCCTAATGCCATCGCGCCGATGGAAATCCGGCCACCGTCGAGGACGTGAAGGAATTGCTTAAAGCCTTCCCCCTCTTTGCCTAAAATATTCTCGGCGGGGATTTTGCAGTTATCGAAATGGAGTGTCGCGGTATCGCTCGCGCGGCATCCCATCTTGTTTTCCTTCTTACCAATCGAGAACCCGGGAGTACCTTTTTCAATAATGAATGAGGAAATTCCCTTGGTCTTTTTCGAGCGGTCGGTCATCGCGGTCGCGACAAAAGTATCGGCGTAATTGGAATTGGTGATGTAGATTTTCTGTCCATTCAACACCCAACTGCCATTCTCGCGCACAGCGGTTGTTTGCGTCCCCCCGGCATCGCTGCCGGCTTCCGGTTCGGTCAATCCGAATGCGCCGATGACATCGCCCCGGCACATTGGCGGCATATACTTTTTCTTCTGTTCATCGGAACCGAAGAGATAGATTGGACCTAATCCCAACGAAGTATGAGCCGCGAGGGTGAGTGCCGTGGAACCATCCACTTTGGCAATCTCCTCGATGGCGACCGCATAGCCGAGATACCCGAGATTCGCACCATCGTACTCCTCCGGATAGGGAATCCCCATCAGTCCCAATTCGCCCATCTTCTTAACTTGTTCGAGCGGAAATTTTTGAGTCTCGTCATACTCAATGACGTGTGGTGCTAATTCATTTTGTGCGAAATCAGCGACCATCTCGCGCATCATGAGCACTTCTTCCGGCAACAGAAAATCTAAGTTTTGCATTCTTTTCTTTCCTTCCCCCAATCAAGGATTCGTCGTTGTTAATTACGTTCCATTATTTTTGTCAACGACAGTTTCAATAACGGAATTTCAGTCGTTGCTACTGTCCAGATCAAATCCAAATCAACATCAAAATATCCATGGGCTATGCGATTCCGGATGCCGACAATTCCTAACCAGTCAACATCACAATACTGGTTACGGATTTCCTCAGAAAGTCGTTTTGTCAATTCGCCAATAACGATCAATGACATCAAAATGGCATCTTTTAACATCTTCTCAGAACGAAGATGTTCTGGTGTTCTACCTTCGAGATATGATTCGATGTTACTAATAACCTCAAGGATTTCTTGAATTGTGATGTAATCGCTATGCTTTGACAAGGAGTAAATCCTCCTCAATGGATTGCCGGAGTCTTGGCGACACCGCTCTGGTTGAAACCAAATCGACTCGCCTTCCCAACAATTCTTCTAAGTACTCCGCCAAATGAACAAATTTAAGACCGATACTTGGATCAAAATCGACCAAAATATCGATGTCGCTATCCTCTGTAGCGTCGCCGCGAGCATAGGAACCAAACAAACCAATCGACCGTACCCGATACTTTTCTTGCAGTTCCGGCAAGTGCGCGCGCAAGACCTCCCGAATGGAATCCGGGGTTAATTGCATTTCTCCACATTTCACATTTACATCGTTAGACACGTTTCTTTTCAACCCACTTTCAGTACAATTCTTCTAAAAACTCTAAAGCGAATTTTGTTTGCACTTTTCTTGCTTGGTACAAAGGAATTTTTAATGATAGTTGTTTTAGAATGTTTATTATTTTCGTTCTATTTTCTGGTAGGATTTTGCAACCAAGGATAACACACGCCAAAGAACTGCGATCAAATCTTAATCCTACATTTGCAGATGTCTGATTTCCATTTTCATCAAGCGAAAAAACGATTACTCTAAATTCTCGTTCATATTTCCAACCATACGATTTTGTCAAAAATAAGTTCTTAATCAATTTATTAACATCTTTATTTTTACAAACTTCATAAAAATTCCAGTCAGGAATATTACTTTTATAATCGACATATTCTCTGTAAATTTTTAATTTTGATTTCGATAAAATTTCCATTCGATTGTGTTGGAAACCGACAACAAACCCTTTATGATAATCAGCATAATGTGACCACATTAATGATTCATCATGTCGTTTGGTCAATGACAATACACCGTAATATTCGACTGTATTATTGATATATCCCTCTTCCAAACCTTTCATGAAATCTCTGTTTGGGTTCTGAATTATTCGGTTTGCTTTGTTTTCTACCTCAACTTTTGATTTATCATCAGCTTCTAACATATCACAAATAAACTTCTTTTTGTCTTGATTGCTCCCATTCTGAAACGGGATTGGTAGTTTACAATCAAATGGATCATTAAAATTTGATGGTGCTGAAAAGAAAAGCTCATTGTGAGTCAGTATTCGCAGACCATATTGAATCAACGCTCTGTATCTTCCACGCGGCTTATTTCTCCATTCAGGCGTTTTCTTAAAATCTCGATACTTAAACAACTGCCCGGCAAATCTCTCATCGATTTCCAGTTCCTCATCCCTAATCGTTCGCAATAGAATTCGTTTCGGTACTTTTCCCTCGTCAAAGTGACGCTTCACCGCTTCTCGAATCTTGAGTTTTAGTTCGCTAAGCGTTTCCGCTTCGGTGAAGATTGATTCGCCGATTGCCTTCGCAGTGTACCCACCTTTCTCCGCTTCTCGAATCTCGAAGATGATTTCGTCCATGTTGTTTCCATTGTTTTCTACAAATGGGATCGCCACGTCATTCCATTTCGTAAGTCGGCGAAGCGCCGACGTTACTTCATTTCATTCCTCGCGAAGACAAGCTGTTACTTTTTCCACTCTAACGCCAGCGCGACGGTGTAGTTGCGCGGTAGCCCCGGCTCGAGGTATGCCGGTTGCGCCGTCGTCGGAATTTCCGGATTGATGTACGTCGAAGCGATATACTTTCGATCCGCAAGATTCTCCACCATCGTCGTAAACCGTAGCGAGAGTTCCTTCGACACCGGTTGTTTCCAAACGATCCCGGCGTCTACCAATTGGTACGAATCGATTTTAAGCCTGTTCGCATCGTCGGCATAATAATCGCCAACTCCCCGCACTTTCGCCGATAAAGAAAGCTGAGAAAGCAGAATCGGACGATACTCCGCACTCAGCGAGTAAAACCAATCAGGTACGCCCGCCACCCGGTTCTCAGCAAAGCTTTCCGCACCATCGATCGCTTGATATTCCCGATACCGGTGTTGTTGCCAAGTCAATGCGGCGCGAGTCGAAATCCCTTGCGAGAACGCGCACACCCCGCTCCACTCGACGCCATACCTTTCGCTGGACGCCTTCGATGCATAGTATTTGCCATTATCGTAAGGTATCAATTCGTCGGAGACGGTAATCCGGTAAACGGCGATTTCGCTGCTCCAGCGCGACAACCATTTTTCACCAGCGCCAAAGATTTTCCAGCCGGCTTCTAATGTGCGCGAACGCATCGGTTCGAGATTCGGATTCAGAATTGTCAACGTATCCCAACCCGGCGGCGGATTCACTTCGTTTCCTGCCGGCACTTCGATCCCGCCGCTATACTGCAAATAGAGGGATTGATCGACTCGCGGGAGCCAACTCACCGCGAGCCGCGGCGACCATACCGAAAATTGCTTTGCGTCGTCCAATGCCGGATGCAGCATATCGTGGAAATCGTAATCGACCCAATCGTTCCGGAATCCAATCGTACCGCGCCATTGCCGCCACTGCAGATTTCCGGTTAGGAACATGCCGTAGTTACGGACGATTTCGTCTTTCTTGTCCGATGTTACGGTACCGCGCTGGCCATCGACCAAATTCCGGAACTCGCCGATACCGCTTTGACTTGAAAAATCGACACCCATCGCCGCTGTAAACGACAAAGATTCCGTATGCTGGAATTTGCGTTGTAACACGGCATCGCCGCCCCACAATACCCGGTCGAAATCGCGATAAGTATTCCGTTCCGAACGTTCCAACCGCTTCGGATTGTAAAACGCGCGTATCTCGAGTGCGTGATTTCCGGGCAACTCCGCAATCAACCAACCGCCCGCCAATCCCAATTTATTGATTCTACGCTCGTCACGCCGTTGATAGGTCGCATTCGCCAGCGTCGGGTTTTCCGATACCTGCGCTTCCGTTAATGCACCGGGAATCTTAAAGGAATTCTCGACGCCTGCGAGCGAGAAACCGTACTGCGCTGTTTGCGAAAGATTGCCCGCCATCGAGGCGCGAAAACCGGTACGGTCGCCATCGGAGTGGTCTCGCCAGCCATCGTATCGGGAACGGTACACCACCGCGGAATACTGTTTTCCCGCATACGACCCTTCGCCGCTGATCGTCGAACGTTGATATCCGTGTGCGCCGACATCTTGTTCTATCGAAACCGCCGGCGAACCGCTGCCGGTGCTGCTCTGCAAATGAAGGACGCCGCCTGAGGCATTCCCCCATAACGTCGAAGCATTGGTGCGCACCACTTCGATCTTTTGCAAAGTGGATAACTCAACCAAATCGAGCGATGTTCTGCCATCCGGTTCGGTTAAGGGAATACCGTCGAGTAGTACCCGCACCCCGCGAATGGTGGCGGCATTGGAACGCTCGGCGGCTCCCCGCGACCCGAATCCGCGAATCGTTAAACGAACATCACTGCCGCCGTACCGTGACTGCGCAAATACGCCGGGCACTTCACTCAATGCCTTATCGAGACCGGCGCTAATGGCATTGCTTTGCTGACGGACTCCAATCACATTCACCGAATAAGGGGCTTCCAGTAATGTCGTCGGTTGCCGTTCCGCCGTTACCGTTATCTCACGCAGGGTCGTCGTCGCGGTAGTATCTGGCTTAGCGTTTGTGTTGCCCACTAGTCCGATTATCGCCAAAACTACAAAGAGACAGAAATTGAAATGTCGTTTCATGATCAGGTCTTCTTAAACTCAAGAATGTTGTCCCCCCAATCATTCAATAGAAAACATCCTTACCGATATTCGATGGTTTTCAAATCTGGCACCGCCAAAAACTCGGCTTCAGTTTGTGCGGAAATGTCGTCAACCCTTAGCCCTTCGGCGATTTCACAGAGGAACATTTGCCGTGTATGTTTTTCGATTCGGAAGACAGCGTTTTCGGTTATCACCATATCGACGCAGTGTACTCCGGTCAGCGGCAAGGTACATTTTCGCAAAATCTTAGCTGCACCTTTCGCGGTATGCTGCATCGCAACAATGACCCGCTTCGCCCCCGCGACCAAGTCCATCGCGCCGCCCATCCCTTTCACCATTTTCCCGGGAATCATCCAATTGGCAAGGTCGCCTTCCTGCGAAACCTGCATCGCTCCGAGAATGGTTAAATCGACGTGACCGCCGCGAATCATCGCAAAACTATCGGCGCTCGAAAAGTACGATGCGCCGGGAACCGCCGTCACTGTTTGCTTTCCGGCATTGATCAAATCGGCGTCGACTTCCGCTTCGACCGGAAATACTCCCATTCCCAACAGCCCGTTTTCCGATTGCAGCATGACAAACATCCCGTCGGGAATGTAATTAGCTACTAGGGTCGGCAAGCCGATTCCGAGATTCACCGCAAATCCGTCCTGCACCTCTAAGGCGGCGCGGCGGACGATTTTTTCTTCAAATGTCATTCTTGTTCACCAATTATCGAAAATGGTTACACTCACAGCGCTATAAAACACGCATTCACGATTCTACCGAACGGTACGCCGCTCAATCCGCTTCTCGCGGGGAGCGACGATGATGTAGTCGACGAAAATTCCCGGGGTATGAACATTCTCTTGATCCAATGCGCCGAGTTCCACCAATTCTTCCACTTCGGCAACCACGATATCGGCAGCGGTCGCCATCATGGGATTAAAGTTGCGAGCAGTTTTCCGGTAAATGAGATTCCCATAGGGATCGGCTTTCCAGGCGGCTACCATCGCAATCCTGCCGCGAATCCAGCGCTCCATCAGGTATTCGCGCTCTTCATTGGATTGATCGAGAAATATCTTTGTCTCTTTCCCTTCCGCGATTGGTGTACCGACGCCGGTCGGGGTATAGAACGCAGGAATTCCAGCGCCACCGGCCCGTAAACGTTCGGCAAAAGTGCCTTGGGGAACAAACTCAATCTCCAATTCGCCATCTAAGTACTGGCGCTCAAATGTTGCATTCTCACCAACATAAGTCGAAATCATTTTTTTGATCTGGCGGGTCTGCAACAACAAACCTAATCCCCAGTCATCGACTCCCGCATTGTTCGACACACAGGTGAGGTTCTTCACCCGGCTGTCGCGCAGGGCGAGGATCAGATTCTCTGGAATGCCGCAAAGTCCGAACCCACCCAACAAGATGGTGTCGCCGTCATGCGGTTCGATTTTCGCAATCGCTTCCGTTGCGGAAGTGAGTACTTTGTTCATTGGATACCTTTTCGATTTCGCAACTAAATGCCATCCGATTCAATTCCGTGGTACGTCATCAATGCCATTCGATGCTACAAGACATTAGACTTCGTCGTAACAAAACAAAGGAAAGAATCAGTAAAAATATGGCGGGTAATGCCGCATATTAACTTTCCCATTAACGAAATACAAGCCGATAGCGGTTGTTGGAACGATTTAGCCTGCTAATGTTTACCAATATCACGCTTCCAAGGGCGAGCCTCCCTTGCCAAGAAAAGGGAAATCCACCGGTTACCGCTTGTTTTTTTTCGGTTCCCGCATTATCCTTACCCAACGAATCCCCCAAGTCATAATTTTCGCAGTAAAGGAGTTGTTTGATGGAGTATGTAGCATCGGCTGGCGCACTCGGCGCATTGAAACTTGCCATATCCGCCGAGAAGGAAGGATTGGAGTCTTATCTCAAGTATGCGTTAAAGACCGAAGAAAAAACCGGTAAGGATATGTTCCTACAATTGGCATTGGATGAAGTCGATCACATGAATCTCCTCGAAGAGCAGCTTTTGCACCTCGAAGAGACAGGCAACTACCGCCCGAAAGATTTACCAAAAACGCTGTTGGAGAAGATCCGTCCCCATGTCGCCAAGCGGGCGGTCAAAATCTCCGGTGAGCAAGGATTATCCGCGCTCGACGCACTAAAAGCAGCATTAGAACACGAAGCGAAAGCGGTTCGATTCTATCAGGATTTTTATTATCACACCGATGATGTCGCCGCCCGCGGGATTTTCGGACGTTTGGTTGAAATGGAACAAGCCCATGTCGATCTAATTCAAGCGGAAATTGACTCGATTACCGGCAGCGGATATTGGTTCGGGATAAGCGAAATTACGCTCGAACATACGATGGACGAATAGAACCACTTTCGTTACGACGATGAAGTGATCATTCACTTTGTCGTCGTAAAACAACAAGGTGTTTTCAAACCGTAGCGAATACTCAAAGAACTATTGCGCTCGGAACGGAGGAGCGATGGTTTCCTCAAATCAAAGAATCCGCCGCTGGACTACATTGAGTGGCGCGCTTGCATCGTTACTCATCATGGCATGGTTCGCCTATTACGAAAATCTGTCATATCGGCAACTCGCGCAACCAACTTTTCGTTATTTACAGAACCGCACTTTCACGCATACCCTGCTTCAAGTCGTTTACCTCAATTTGATGCCCTATTATAATCCGTTGACGATGCAGTTTTTTGATGAGTATGAAAAAAATCCCGTCGTCGATGGTAAACTACCGATCCTTCAATTACCGCCTCCGATCTCTTACTTCACTGATTTAGTCTACGGTTACAAAACGGGAAATGAAACGGTATACCTGTCGCCAACTTTAACTCAGAACAAAATTCCTAAAGCAGAAATCGACACGATGCTTTCGTTGCGCTTTCCCTTTCGCGAAGGATGGCAGTGGGTGAATCGATGCCGCAAAGTTTTTCGAGTCGATTCAGTGGTTACCGAGAGTGGAAAGCAGCGAATCGTAAGGGAAGACACGGCATTTTACAGCGCGACATTGATTGACCGTGAGAAATTCAAGCGGAGCATTCCGGCGTTGATTCAAGTAGGGATTGAACAGAGCGGGTTGTTGCGGGAAATCGAACTGGGAGCGCTTACCAACGAACCGAAACACTATTCGGTTGCCATCGAAGCGGTAATCGATGGGAAGTCGTATTACACTTTCGGCGATAAGACGAATAAGATCGCAATCGATTCGTCTGCCGGGCTGCCATTTATTACCAGTGGGAAGATGTACATTTATACCGAACACGACTTTGAAAAATATTCACTTGACCTTCGTAAAACCGCGCTAATCTGGATTTTTGCATTCTTTGTCGTATTTGTCGGGTTCACCATTCTTCACGTACGAAGCTGGTACAAATAGTACAGGGCGAACACAAGGTTCGCCCGTACTCATATCGAGTCGCTTGGAATCGATCTTGTAACGCTATTCGGTTAGTCGAGCAAAAGCTCACACTTGCGGATATGTTCCTGCTCGTCGGTGATAATATGGATGATAGCGTGGAAGAGCCCTTCCGAGTAAAACTCTTCCTCTTCGATTGTCTTCAGCGCCTTTAAAACTTCGCGATATTTCCGCACGGCGCCTTTCTCCATTTCAATCGCCATCTTTAGCATCTTGACCGGATCGGTGACCAATTCCATTTTCACCGGAAGGCTTTCGTCGACCGTACCGCCCAAATTATTAATCCATTCGATGAATATCTTCAAATCTCCGGTTTCATCGGCGGCGAGATGTTGGAACAATTCAGCAACTTTCGCACTGCGGAAGTCGACCGGTTTGCAGTTTATAGCAAAACTGTGGTACTGGGCAATCGCATTGATTTCCAGCGTGAGGGATTCGACCAATTTCTTGAGGACAAGCGCTTTACCGCTGTCGCTATTATGAGATTTTTTCGACGACATGTATTTCTCCCATCGTAAATTGAAATTTCCAAGTTGGATTTCCTACCGTTTTATCCAACGATGTTCTGTCTGCGAATCATCACAGGTGATACGAAAGTTCTTTCCTTGACATAGCAGGCAATCTACCGTATCTTTCGGTTCGCCAAACTCTGGCGCATTCGTCTAGGGGTCTAGGACGTCGGCCTCTCACGCCGGTAACAGGGGTTCGAATCCCCTATGCGCTACTTATCAAGGTTTAGTCCCGCATTGCCCATGCGGGCTTTTCTTTTTCATTCGGGTTGACTGGGGAAACGTGCATGACTACTGCTCGCAAACCATTTCTGGGTACACTCAATCCGAAGGGAATACCATACCTACTCGCTGTCTACTTCTTTTGGGGCAGCACCTACTTAGCGATCCGGATTGCGGTCCGGGGCGGTGATGGGATGCCCCCCTTTATGCTGGGGGTTATCCGCACCGGTATTGCCGGCACAATCCTCCTCACATGGTCATATTTCCGCTACAAGTCGATTCGCCTGACCAAAACCGAATTCATCGTAAATGCCATCTCCGGTACTCTCCTGTGGGTTGGTGGGAATGGGTTGGTCAATTTTGCCGAACAACGCGCCGAATCCGGTTATGCCGCGCTGTTGGTAGGTGCGCTTCCGCTATGGGTCACCATTATGGAAGGAATCATCGACCGGAAAGTGCCGACCTTGAAACTGGTGGGAGCGTTAGTGATCGGCTTTCTGGGTCTTGGGGTACTGCTCTTTCCGGTGATACAACACGGTGACTCCGGCGATATTCTTTCCGCAGTTGCGTTACTGGCGGCGCCGTTATGCTGGGGTGCCGGGTCGATTCTCATGCAGCGCAAGAAAAGTAGTCTCCCTTCGCTCACCAGTTCCGCGTATCAACATCTCTTCGGGTTTGTCGCGATGAGTATAGTCTCCTTGCTCAGTGGGGAAACTCTGCATCCCCTTCCGCTTGAAATCTGGTTAGCGGTAGGATACCTCATCGTTGCCGGTTCGATAATCGCCTATACTTCCTATCTCACGTCGTTGACATTACTCCCGATATCGGTGGTTACCACGTATGCTTATGTCAATCCGGTCATCGCCGTACTGCTCGGTTGGTTGCTCATCGATGAACCGGTATCCGGGTGGACCTTGGGCGGCATGGCGCTCATCATCGCCGGTGTGGTCGGTGTCTTCCACGAGAAGAGAAAGTAGGGGATTGCTGTGTTCGGTAGGGGCGTACCGCGTACGCCCGTTGTTTTGCAGATGGTGGCTACGGGCTGCCAAGCCCGTTGCGTAGGGGCGTATTGCAATACGCCCTTTTCTTGTGCGGGATTCAATACAGGCGAGGACGCCTGTCCCTACCAAGCCTTTGATACTATTGGGTACTGACAGGTCTCCAGACCTGTATTTATGGGCGTGCGCTGCACGCCCCTACCGATCCCCGAACCCCGAATTCCGAGCCCCTACTTCAGCAACACCATCTTTTGCGTTTGAGAAAATTCCCCTGATTGCAAGCGAAGTAAGTAAGTACCGGTAGAAAGTGATGTTCCATCGAGGGTGACTTTATACGATCCCGGGTTTTGATGAAAGTTCACCAGCGTTGCCACTTCGCGACCGTTGATATCGAATACTTTCAAGTCGACTTTTCCCGTTTTCGGAATGGTGTACTCAATGGTGGTAGTCGCATTGAATGGGTTAGGGTAGTTCGGTTTCAGATTAAGAGACTGTGGTACTTCTGTTCCGACTCGATCCACCACTCCGAGTGCTTGCGAGCAGTCGTAGATACCGAATTCCTGTCCAGCGGCGACATAAGCGAGGTTACCGTTTACTGTAACTTTATATGTATGTGCAAACTCTGGTGTATCGTAAAAACCGACCTCAGTGGGATTCTGTGGATTGCTGACATTGATGATCCGCAAACAGTCGTAGTCTGCAATATAGGCGTAGCTGCCGGATACATCGACACCATAAGCAAGCCCTGTCGTTACGTAATAACCGACTTCTAATGGACTTGCCGGATTGCTAATATTGATGATCCGCAAACCGTAGCTGTAGTCTGCAATATAGGCGTAGTTGCCCGTTATCTTTACATCAGAAGCACTCCCAGGTGTATTGTAAGAACCGACTTCAGTCGGATTTGCCGGATTGCTGATATTGATAATTTGTAAACCACTAGTGCCATCTGCTACATAGGCGTGGCTGCCAACTACTTTTACACCATAAGCCCAGCCAGGTGTATCGTAAAAACCAATCTCTGCGGGATTTGCCGGATTGCTGACATTGATGATCCGCAAACCACTAGTACCATCTGCTACATAAGCGTGGCTGCCAGATACAGCGACACCATAAGCATTCTCAGGCGTATCGTAAGAACCGACTTCTAAAGGACTTGCCGGATTGCTGATATTGATGATCCGCAAACCGGAATAGTAGTCTGCGACATAGGCGTAGCCTCCTGCTACCGTAATACCATGAGCTTCTCCCGGTGTATCATAACAACCAACCGACGTAGGATTCATAGGATTACTAACGTTGATAATCCGCAGGCCAGAGTTATCATCTGCGACATAGGCGTAGTTACCAGATACCATTGCATCAAGAGCATCGCCTTGCGTATCGTAAGAACCGACCTCAATAGGGTTTACCGGGTTGCTGACATTGATAATCCGTAATCCTGATAAATATGCCACGACATACGCGTAGTTGCCTGCCAACGTTACACATGTAGAAACTGGCGAATCGCAAAAACCTACCTCAGTTGGATTAAACGGATTGCTAATGTTGATTATCCGCAGAGATCCATCTCCCACATAGGCGTAGCTGCCTACAACCGTTACACAATATGCAAACCCTGGAGTATCGTATGAACCAACCGAAATTGGATTTGTAGGATTACTGACATTGATTATCTGTAATCCCGAAGTATAATCCGCTACGTAAGCGTAGCTGCCTGATACAGTAACACCATAAGAAATCCCCGGTGTATCGTAAAAACCGACCTCTACAGGATTTGCAGGATTGCTGATATCGATGATTCGCAAACTATAAGTATCATCTGCAACATAGGCGTAGTTCCCTGAAATGGCGACATCCCAAGCGTGACCCGGCGTATCGTAAAAGCCAACTGAAGTAGGATTTGCCGGATTGCTGATGTTAATGATTTGCAATCCCGAAGTACCGTCCGCGACATAGGCGTAGTTGCCCGCGACCGCTACACTTCGCGAATAACCTGGTGTATCGAAAAAACCGACCTCTATTGGATTTGCTGGATTGCTAACATTGATGATTCGAAGTCCAAAATCTGCATCCGTAACATAGGCGTAGTTGCCGGAAACCTTTACATCATTAGCATTACCCGGCGTATTGCAAAAACCTACCTGTGTAGGATTTGCCGGATTTGTGATATTAACAATCTGCAGTCCAGAAGATCCATCAGCAATATAGGCGTAGTTCCCTGAAACATCGACAGCAAATGAGTACGTGCGCCAGAATCTGCCGAGACAGCGGACATGTAAGCTGTCTTGCGCGAAGGAAATTGTGGAAAGGAAAAGAAGAAAACTTATAACCACAAAGCGAAGGTTTCGCATTGTATCATTCTCCTGAAGTTGGATAGTAGCTGGTGTTTTCTAATCTGGATACTTATGTGTTAGTCAATATACAAAGTTATTGTTGTATTTGTGTAAAGAGTCACAAACTATCAAGAGATGAGGGGCGGCTGCCAGCCGGCCCTACGGAACGGGCTTGGAAGCCCGTAGCCACCATCATTCAATTCGGGCGGGCGTGGGAGCCCGCCCCTACCCAAATAAAGGATGGGCGTGTGCCATACAACCCTACGATACGGGTTTGGAAACCTCTTACCACCACTCTCTACTCATAGGGCGTGCGCGGCACGCCTCTACTGAGATTGCTTCGTCGCTACGCTCCTCGCAAAGACAAATTCGCTTGCACTAATGCTCGGAGGATATTGGATACTGCAATAATGTCGCGCTCGAATACCCCTTCCTCGGCACAATGATAGGGGAAGATCGATGGCTCAATCGCAATCGATACCACTGCTTGCGGCGTCTCGGTATTCAGAATTTTCCCATACATCAGGTAATCGTTGGTGTTGTTCCGGTGCAACACCTCGGGATAGTTCTTCGTGAACCACTCTTCGACTGCGGTCGTATTCTTTAGCAACTGCTCCGTCGGTTCGATTTTATTGAATTCCCAATGTTTGCTGTACAATGCGACGCCCGCTTCCCCTTTGAAGAGCGGCGTCGTATCGATGGTCGCAACCAATGCAGGGATACGATTGGTGGCAATCAAATGCTTGGCGATCCGCTCCGCACCCATCCCGGAGTAGTACCCCTCCCCATTGTTCTTGAGTAAGTGAGGCGCTTGTTTCAATCCGGTACTCTCTTCCATTTCGGAAAAGAGGAATAGCAAGGTCGGCCGTTGCGGAATGTTGTGAATTTCTTCCAACAATGCGAGCAGAATCCCGACGCCGGTCGCATCGTCGAGTAACCCGGTTAGTTTCCCATCGACATTAGAAATCGGGAGCGAATCGGTGCGGTCGATGCCGAAGTGATTGATTTTATCGAGGTGCGCCGATACTGCAATAAGCTTCGTATCTAGTGTCCCCGGTACCGTGATTATCATGTTGTTGAATGGAACAAACTCCACCGTCGCTCCCGGGACTTTCTCCGCTACTTTTAGTAACAACGGATGCAGCCGTTCTTCGTGGCTGCTGAATGAGGGAACCTGCGCGACCGTCTCGACCCATTTTACGATATTCATGATTCATCCTGTGTTATTACCAGAATGTAAGAAATTTCAGGTACAAACAGGACATCGGGGAAAAATGTAACTTGGGGAGAATTTACTTGCATTGCGCGGTTTTACATGCTTTATTCCGCTCGCACTATTTCCTTGGGGGGAAAAAATGAACCAGTCGAGTAATATCGAAGTACTCTTACGCGAAGAACATCGCTTTCCACCGCCGGACGACTTTCGCAAAACCGCGTATGTCTCCGACGAATCGCTCCACGAAGCTGCCCGGCAGGATCCCGAAGCCTTCTGGCGGGAACAGGCAAAGTTTGTCGATTGGATGGAACCGTTCGACAAAGTGTTGGACGACTCGAATCCACCATTTTACCGCTGGTATGTCGGCGGCAAATTAAACGTCTCCAGCAATTGTCTTGACCGCCATGTCCAAGCTGGGAATGGCAATAAAGCGGCAATCATCTGGGAAGGGGAACCGGGCGACCGTCGGACGATGACCTACCGCGAATTGTGGCGTTATGTCAATAAATTCGCCAATGCCTTGAAGAAACTGGGCATCGTCAAAGGGGATCGCGTCGCGATTTATCTCCCGTTGATTCCCGAAGCGGCGATTGCAATGCTTGCCTGCGCTCGTATCGGCGCAATTCACAGTGTCGTTTTCGGCGGATTCTCGCCTGAATCGCTCCGAGACCGGATCAACGACGCCGAAGCGAAACTTTTAATTACTTCCGATGGCGGGTGGCGGCGCGGCGAAGTGTTACCACTGAAGCACGATTCCGATATCGCCATCATGCAATGCCCATCGATAAAACATGTGGTCATCGTGAAGCGCGGCGAGTTTTTGCTACGCGTCAAAGAGGGGCGCGACCACTGGTTTCATCGCTTGATGCAAGACCAACCGAATTGGTGCGAACCGGAACCGATGGATGCCAACGACCCGCTCTTTACGCTTTATACAAGCGGCTCTACCGGAAAACCGAAGGGGATTCTCCATCATTGCGGCGGGTACTTGGTTGGCGTCAACCGGACGACGCAATGGGTGTTCGATTTGAAACCGCAGGATGTGTTCTGGTGTACGGCAGATGTCGGTTGGGTGACCGGACACTCCTATGTCGTTTACGGGCCGCTCTCACTCGGAGCAACCATCGTGATGTACGAAGGAGCGCCTGATTGGCCGGAGAAGGATCGTTTTTGGGAGCTAATCGAGAAGCATGGCGTGACAGTCTTCTATACCGCGCCTACTGCGATTCGCGCCTTCATGAAATGGGGTACCGAACATCCGGCGAAACACGATTTATCGACTTTACGGTTGTTGGGAACCGTCGGCGAGCCGATTAACCCGGCAGCTTGGCTCTGGTATAACGAGCATATCGGTCACAACAAATGTCCGATTGTCGATACGTGGTGGCAGACCGAAACCGGCGGAATCATGATTTCTCCGCTTCCCGGGATAACGACCACTCGGCCGGGCAGTGCCACGAAAGCGTTGCCGGGGATCGATGCCGCAATTTTGAATGAAGCAGGTGAGGAAGTTCCGACGGGCTCCGGGGGGTTGCTCGCAATTCGGAAGCCGTGGCCGGCAATGCTGGCAGGTTTGTGGGGCGATCCTGAGCGCTATAAAGCGGTCTATTGGTCGAAATGGGGCGGTAAATACTACTTCCCGGGGGATGGTTCGCGGAAGGATGAAGACGGCAACTTCTGGCTGCTGGGCCGGGTCGACGATGTGATGAATGTCGCGGGGCACCGGATTTCGACGATGGAGGTCGAGAGCGCTTTGGTCTCCCATCCGTTAGTTTCGGAAGCCGCGGTCGTCGGGATCGAGCACGAAATCAAAGGGGAGGCGATTGCCGCGTTTGTGACGCTGAAAGGCGGAAAGATGGGCGATGCCGAACTGGTCGCTCAATTGAAAGATACCGTTGCCACGCAAATCGGCGCGATAGCGAAACCGGAGAAAATCCTCTTCAGTTCCGACTTACCGAAAACCCGCAGTGGAAAAATCATGCGGCGACTCTTACGTGACATCGCGGCGGGACGCGTCCTCGGCGATACAACTACCCTTGCCGACCCCAGCGTCGTAGATTTCCTGAAGAAGAAGTACGAAGAGCAGGAGTCGTAATTTTACTATAACGACACTCGCGTTCAAATAAATAGCAAGGAGCAATAACCGTAATGTTTATTGCTCCTTTATTTGTCAATTTAAAAAAATATTTTTATTTATTTCTGCTATATATATACTCTAAGTATGCAACGGACACAACGTATTCTTGCAACTGGGACAGACGTGATGAGCGATTTCCCAGACGATGAAAAGGGCGAGCGCCCAAAAGAGGAGGGCATGGTAGAGGTAACTCCAGAGCCAGACTTGCGGGAAGGCGACCACCGCAAAAAACGAACTTGCCATCCCCACCACATCCCACTTGGTGTATTTTCCTACCGGACGTTTCGGCATTTTCTTTGCCATCATCCCAAGAATAATATGACTACATTGGTGTTTACTACAACATTTACAGCAAAATGAGTAGACAATTCCCAAAGTACCAAGGACAGTGACCACCAGATATAACCATCCATACAGCGCCGAAGATTGGAAAACCGTCCAAGCAGCGATACCGACCGCCAAAAAGAAGAGGAGGATGCTGATAAGACCGTGAACACGTTTCATGAAATCTCCAGTAGATAGCGTTGATTTTCTACAAAACTAACAATCTGTGATTGCTCCTGCAATGTGAGAGACAACCAGTTATTCTCAGAGAGATGATCAGGAATGTGAAATCTATTGTAACTAAACGAATACTCTTGCCTTCTTACAATTCGGTAGGTACCTTGAAACAGACTCCACTCCCTGAGAGGCATGCTATGAAACACCAACGTCTTACCCACACCATCCTGTGTTTCCTTCTACTTGGATGCGCCATTGTTCCAACGGCGTTCGCACAAATCGTCGCGCCAGAAAGCGGTGTGTGGGATGACGCCCATTCGCGTTATCTTTTCTCCTGTGCTGGGAACGGCACTATCGTCTCACGATCACTGGGCGGGCAAACATCGATATGGGCATCCGGCTTAACGCAACCAAAAGGAATGGCACTACTCGGCGATACCCTCTATGTAACCGATGTTACAATCGTGCGAGCATACAACCTGAATTCCGGTCAATTCTTATTCACCATGACATTTCCCGCGTCAAGTTTTTTGAATGATATCGCCGTCGATACGGAGTTCATCTTCGTATCAGATATGCAAGTCAATGCAATATATCGGGCAACCGTCGGCAGCCGTGCCGGTTCACCCTATTGCGTCGGCAACGTACAAGCGCCCAACGGGATTTGGATTGATCATCCGAATAATCGCGTCCTGTTTGTTTCGTTCCGGGTGAATTCACCGATCCAGTCGGTTTCACGTACCGAGAGCGGCAGTGCCACCACCGTTCGTACCACCACACTTTCCGAATTGGATGGCTTCACCTGCGACCGTTGGGGTAGATACTATGTAACGAGTTGGACTACCAACTCGGTCTACCAAATCTCGTTGCAAGAGAGCTCTACTCCAGTCGTTGTTGCGAGTAATATCAACGGACCCGCTGATATGTTCATCGGACCGACCGATTCCGTTCTTGTTGTTCCAGCAATGAACGCCAACCAAATACAATTTGTGCCGTTTTCCTTGCCGCCAACTGGACGAATAAATTCACTAACCGGTTCTCTGCGGTTTTACTTTCATCCTAATACACCTTGTTATGAAAACATATTCGTTACGAATACAGGAACCGTTCCGCTTCACATCGACTCGATCCGAACAAATCAAACGTATTTTTTCCCATCACCCGATTCCAGCTACACGGTCGAACCCTCTGATACTATTTCGATCCGAATCGGATGTTTAGTCCCTTACGACACTTCTCGATTTGTTTGGGGAGATATCTATTTATTCAGTGACGACCGATACCAGTTTGTAACAGTAATTTCCGCCCAAGCAAGCAATATCGACATGGCTGTTTCCGAACCATTTCAGAATCCAATTGGATTTTCTATATCGCCACTATATCCTAATCCATTCAATGCTGAAGCAAAACTCCGGGTGAAAGTTACACAAGCGACTCACCTTCAGATTTCCTTACATAATCTCGAAGGGAGATTTCTCCAGTCCATCGAAAATCGAAACGTAACTCCCGGTGTATTTGACTACTCCCTCTCCTCACAATCGTTAGCAAATGGAGTATATTTTGTGCAAATACGAGGAAACGGGAGACCAATCGCGACACACAAAGCAGTCGTTTTAAAATAGAATTATTTTGGTGTTGTCGATTGTGTAAATCGGGTGGCTTCACGTCACCCGGTTTTTTTTGAAACAATCTTCCGAGCTTGCATTCTCGGTGGAATAATGTATGTTATAGGAAACTTTTTGATGGAGCGAACCTTGCCCCTCGGATCCCTTCGATTCACATTAGAACAATTGCCGGTTATCGCGATCGATGGTCCGGCAGGAGCTGGAAAAAGCGCAGTTGCAAAACTAGTCGCTTCGGCTCTGCAACTTCCTCATATCGACACCGGCGCGATGTACCGTGCATTGACATACAAGGCGATGCGCAAGGATGTTTTATTAGAAGATGGGCTAATGCTTGCTGAGCTTGCCGACAACAGTATGATCACTTTCACAGCCGATGGAAAGACGATTCTCGACGGTATCGATGTTTCCGATGCGATTCGGTCCCCCGAAGTATCTGCAAACGTAAGTGCGGTATCGGCGCATCCTGCCGTACGAGAGCGGATGGTCGATTTGCAGCGAGCAGCCGGTGCATTAGGCGCGGTTTTAGAAGGTCGCGATATCGGAACGGTGGTGTTTCCTGATGCGATTCTTAAAGTATTTTTAATCGCATCCGACGTCGTTCGGGCGAAACGCCGTCAACTTGATTTACAATCGATGGGAGTTGAACGGACATTGGAGGAAGTACTCGAAGAAATCCGCCGGCGCGATAAATTCGACAGCGAGCGTGTCACCTCCCCATTACGCAAAGCACGCGATGCAAAATCACTCGACACCTCCAATCTTACGATTGAACAAGTTGTCGGAACAATCGTTCAATGGGCGAATGAGAATGGAGTCGGAATCGTATGGCAGGCAGTTTAACCGCTCGTACAAGCCGTCGGTTCGGCTATTGGTTCATTCAGTTGATCGCCCGTTGCGGACTTAAAGCGCTGTTCGGCATGAAAGTTGTTGGTCTGGAAAATGTTCCCCGAACCGGAGGGCTGTGGTTAGTCTCCAATCATCAATCGAATTTTGATCCACCAATTGTCGGTTCGACCGTACCTCGGGAAATTTATTTTGCTGCAAAGAAATCACTGTTCAAAGGACTGTTGGGAAAAATCATCGTGTATTGCAATTCGATACCGGTGAATCGAACAGGATTCGATCTGGATATCGTTCGTAAAACGACAACGCTGGTGAAAAACGGGAATGCCGTTATCATTTTTCCCGAAGGAACCCGTTCATTGGATGGTACATTTCTTCCCATTAAAGGCGGCGTCGGGATGTTACTGCAGATGGCTCCAGCAATGGTATTACCCATCCGGATTGAGGGGAGTTGGCGGCTCGATAAAAAAATGTACCGGAAAGAAAAACTCTGTTTGTATGTTGGAAAACCAATTCCACCCGAACAATTTCTCAATGTGGAAGGGGAAGGCACTGAGCGCCATGTAGCCATCGCCAACGCTGTATTTAACGAAATCCGTAAGTTAGGAAATGGTAATCCGGAACGTGCAGCGAATGAGTGAACCACCTCAATTCCTTCCCGAGCCGGAGCAATGCGAAATCCTCACGCGGCTCTTTACGCAGCACTATGGCAGCGATTGCACATCAATTAACAGGTTAAAAGGTGACGCGAGTGCTCGTTCCATTTTCCGGCTGACTTCTGCAAAGAATACCAGCGTTATTGGAGTATATGGACCACATCCGGAAGAGAACCGCGCATTTCTTGCCTTTACCAAAGAATTCATGTCGGCGAAGCTACCGGTACCTCAACTGTTAAGTAGTGAAGATTCTGGTTTTGCGTATTTGCTGGAAGACTTGGGCGATGAGACACTCTTCCTGCGATTAAACTCCTTACGTGGTGAAAACCACCGACAGTTTCCCAGCGATGCTATCGGATCGTTCTACCGGGAGGCGGTTCAGCAGTTAGTACAATTCCAAACGAAAGTACATCTCGCGCCGCTTCGGCAATTTTGTTATCAGGGTGATGTCTTCGATGGTGCCGCATGGCAACGCGATCATCAGTATTTTCTGAATATGTTCGTTGCGACGTTACATCCCGATAAATTCGACCGGAAGGCGTTATCGGAAGAGTTCACGCAACACTACGCTCTACTATCCGACTTTCCGAAGGGATATTTTTTATATCGCGATTTTCAATCGCGTAACATTATGGTCACTCCACTCGGTCTTCGCTTTCTCGATTATCAGTCGGGACGGGAAGGGTCGCCAGTCTACGATATTGCATCGTTGTTGTATGACGCCCGAGCAAATCTCCCCGAAGACTTCCGGCAAGAGTTGCGCGAACTGCATTGCGAAGTCTTTTCCGATCAAACCGGGGTGAAACCAAAAATTCTGCGAGAAGCATTTGCGCCATACGCCCTATTGCGTATTCTGCAAGCGCTCGGCAGTTACGGCAATAATGGAATAAAACAACGGAAACCGGGCTATGCCGATTCGATTCCGTTTGGCATTCAAAACGCTTTGACGGTACTGGAAACCGATACCCGATTACGAAAATTCACCAACTTACAACGTCTGCTTACGCGTATCGCCGAGCAGGAATCTTGGATAAACCTTTTGTCATAACGGAAACGATTTGAGAATTCGATGGATTTGTTGATACGCATCTACAGTTTTGGTTTTAGTACAGGTAATCAACCCCTTGATCCAACTGGTAATGGCGGCGGATTTGTTTTCGATTGTCGAGGACTCTACAATCCCGGTCGCGTCGACGAACTTCGTAACCAAACCGGACGCGACTTTGCTGTGTGTTCGCTGCTTGACAACGAATCCGACGTCGCGGGTTTTCTCGATCATACCTATGAGTTAATCATAAATATCGCTACTACCTATAAGATGCGTGCGTTTACCGATTTATCGGCGGCATTTGGTTGCACCGGCGGACGGCATCGTTCGGTGTACTGCGCCGAGCACATCGCGAATCGGTTACGTACTGCCGGTTATAAAGTGAGGGTCGTTCATTGGCAAATGGAACGGGTAGAATCTCGATTTGCAACCCGTCGGGCGATGGTTTTAGCGGCGGGACTGGGTACCCGATTGCAGCCGATTACCAACACCATTCCGAAAGCTTTGGTAACCGCACACGGTAAATCGATGTTGGATTGGACGCTCGAATCGCTGGAACGTGTGAATTGCCGGGAAATCACGATCAATAGCCATCATCACGCCGATCAAATTGAATCATGGATTGAGGAAAAACGTTCACAACTAAACTCAACCATATTGCACTATTCTTTTGAACCAGAGATTCTGGGAACCGGCGGTGGCATCCGCCAGGCGGCGCGTTGGCTTCACAGCCCAACTCCGGTACTTATTCACAATGCCGATATCTGGAGCGACTTTGACTGGGAAGTACTCTATACGCTTCATCGCAAAGAAGATCTCGCATCGCTGGTTGTTCAGAAACGGCAAAGTAGCAGCTATTTGTTAGTCGACGAAGAGCAGCGGGTATGTGGATTAGAGACGAAAGGCATTCGCCGGATTGTAGCTACTCCACATGGCGAACTTTCGCAATTTGGATTCTGTGGTGTGCATTTAGTTTCGACAACGCTACTGGAGCAAATTCATACGCTAAAACATGCGTCGATTATCGAGAGCTATTTAGAATGGATCGCAAACGGTGCGACAGTTCGAGCTATCACTCTTGCCGGAAACTGGTTTGATATGGGTTCCCCGGAAAAACTGGAACAATTATCACACTTTTTACAAACGAAAATGAATTCGTAAGTGGTGTATCAATGGACTCTTTGAACAAAATCATCAATGATGCGACTCAGCTTCATCAGGAAGGTAAACTTGATGAGTCGATAGCTCTTTGGCGCAAGGCTTTGCAAGAAGCGGAGTTCAATAAATTATTGGAATTGCGTGCCGAGATTCAGAGTCAGTTAGGCGCACTTCTTTTTGAACGTGAACAAATCGAGGAAGCGTTTCTAATGCTGGAAGAATCGCTGACTTATTTTATCGATAACAAGCTACTTTATAAAGCCTGTTCGGCTTATGCGAATTTAGCAATTCTTCATCGTACCAATGGCAGAGTCGATGACTCTTTCGAGTGCTATAATAAATCACTGGAAATTGCCCAGCAACTCAACGACTCGGCAAGCGAAGCTTCAATTCTTGGCAGTTTAGCCGGGATGTTGTACGAGCAAGGAAACCACACTGCAGCGTCGGTGTATATCGAAAAAGCGATTGCCTTGCACCGTGAATTGGGAAATCAATCTCAAATTGCTCGCTTGTTGTCCAGTGCAGCGAAAGCGCACATCGAATGGGGAAGACTCGCCGAAGCCCGATCCGAAATTTCTGAAGCATTGTCTATCGCAGAGTTATTAAACGATCGCAATACGATTCTCATTCTGCGCGATACACAAGGGTTACTCGAGATAACAACCGGAAATTGGCAGGAGGCATCAGAAATATTGCGGAATGCCATTGTTTTGAGCCGTGAGTTGGAATACACCCGGATGGAGGGAACACTGCTTTGCAATCTGGGCATCGCACTGATGATGCAAGGCAATGCCGAGGAAGCGCTCGAAGCATTTTCGCAAGCGGCGGCCATTCAATTTAGAATCGGAAACCGGCGCTCAGAGGCGGTTGCAATAAACAATTATGCCGATTTGTTAGCTGCCCTGGACCGTAGTGAAGAAGCCTACCACAGCTATCATCAAGCGTTGGAAATCAACCGCGCAGTGCATAATCGATTCTCGGAAGCTATCCTGCTCGATGGTTTAGGGTTGTTAGCGGTTGAGCGCGGAGAGCCGGATGAAGGAATCCAAAATTACGAACAAGCAATAAATATTCTTCGCGAGATAAACGCGAATTTTGAGTTATGCACTACGCTTTGCCGGGCAGCTCGGGTATTTGCGATTTATGGTCGCACTGAAGACGCAGAGATGTTTACTAAAGAAGCAATCCAACTCGCTACACAATTCGATTTGGAACATGACAGGATCTACCTCGAAACTGCTCAAAGCCGGATGGCAGCATTGCACGAAGACAATTCTTTAGCGTTGCACCACTATCAAACTGCGGCCACTCTGTTCGAGAAGTTCCAAATCGGAGCGCGAAACGCGTACGGGAAAGAACTCGGTAGGTTGCGCAGCGAGCTACTGGATATCGGAATTGGTGATGATTTGCTGTCTTACCCTTCCCATTGGCGGGATTGATTCTTTCCAATGCAAAATAACAAAAAAAGGAGCGACGAATCACTCCTTTTTTGATATCGAATGTTGGAATTATTTCTTGGGTTCAGTAACCAAATGGATTGGTTCAGCTGGAGCAAATCGATAAATCGCAGTACGGCGAAATGCTTGCTGAATCGTTCCATTGCCAACGTAATCGGTAGCGTCGCCTAACACCGCAATCACGCGGTAATAGCGATAGGGTACTTCCATCACGGTTATAGTTGTTGTTGTATCCGATTGAGTGGTTAACGCTGTCCACGAATCTGTTACTTCGGGAGTGCTCGATTCTTCCACCCGATAGGTTGGTGGCTGTATTAATAGCTCACCAAAGTTGTCGGTTCGCACCGCTTGCCAATCCAGCCGTCGGGTAACACCATCGACAACGGTGATTGCCAACTGCTCGGGTACCGCGGGAATAATCGGTTGTATTACATTCATCGTCAGCGGTACGCTGAGCGGCATATTCAACGCATTACCCGTAAAATCAAGCGAACCGACAAATTGGGCCCCAACGGCGCGATTGCGTGCATCCCAAAAAATCGAAAGGTTCGTGCTGCCGCCAGCCGGAATCGAAAAAGTCGTTTGGGATGGGATGTTAAACGGAATCGTTTGTTGGAAGAGAATTGCATGATTCGCCGGAACAGTGGTATTGTGAAGCACAGTTAAATGGCGGGTGCGAGTCTCGTTTTGCATGCCAATCGTCGCGCTGTTTAACGTACCACTCATCGTTCCATACTGGTAGAGTACTCTGCCATCCGCATAGAGAATCGCTTGAAAATTAAGTGATGTTCCGCTCGCGTATCGTCGAATACCGTCCCAAGAAAAAACCGCTCTTCCATTCGCTTCATCCATGAATACATACATTACTCCTGGACTCTGAACGAGCAAATCATCCCAGAATACCGCGAGAAATGCATTATGAGCATTCGATGGTAATGGGCTATTCGAGTAACTGGAATCGTTTGTTGCCGTTAACGATAACCAGCCGTTCGTACACATCCATACTTGATTGAACTGCCCACCGTAAAACGGGAAATTAAAGGGGAGTGTATACGGTCCCCCAAGTTGATCGTCGCCGCTAATGCCAATAGAACCGCTGGTTGCATCAATCCAATTAAACGTGGGGCCACCAACATCGGTAGAACGTCGATAAGCAACCGTTGTTCCGGTGTCGGGTAGCGTTGCCGTCAACGCACTCCCACCGGTGTTCGTCAAGGTGACTACCGTTCGCAAAGTATCGCCAGTAACTATGGTTTGAACGATTGGATTAGGAACGACTGACAGAATCGCTGGGCTGTAAATCGTAAAATTGGCATTCGAGGTATCCCCTTGGGTCAAATCCTCAATGTTCAAAATTCGGAAGCGCGCGGTCGTTGTTGTAGGGCCAGTTACCATCCAGTTGTAGCTGTTCGAAGCTAATGTGCCAGTATAAAGATTCTCCCAATTTGCTGAGGGGTAGTTACGATTCAGTTCGATGCGGAATGCAGTAATCGGAGAATAGGTCGACCATTGGATACTCTGAGAACTGCCGATTGGCCAGGACTCTCCCCCATTCCCAGTTTGCAAAGCGATTTCCGAAGTTGGTACGGCTAATACTGCTGCATAAGCATCGATTATCCCAACCCCCAATCGACCGACATAGGTTGGGTTTTCCGCATCAATGTTGTGCGCGGTTGTCAGAAGATAGCTTTCTAATTCGTCATCGGTCATTCCCGGCCGCCGAGACAATACTAACGCTGCTACTGACGCGGCAGTTGGGCTTGCCATTGAGGTGCCGCTCCACGCTAAATAGTCGTTGGCATGATAGGTGTTGTTCGCCATCGTCGACCAAATGGAGACACCTGGCGCTGAAATGTCAACCCATGTTCCGTAATTCGAAAATGAAGCGCGAACATTCCCGGTACCCAATGCGGCAACGGCAAGCATATTAGTGTAAGCCGCGGGATACGACATTGTCTGAGAATTATTGTTTCCAGCAGCAGCAAACATAAGGCAATTGTTCGCCCGAGCGTAGTTAATCTCATCCTGATATGGTTGAAAAGTTCCACTACCGCCAAAGCTAATGCTGATTATGCGAGCGCCCCGATTCACCGCATAATGGATCGCCGGAACAAAGTCTTCATCGGTACCGGAACCTCGCAATGTCGTTCCAGATAACCAAGCAAAGCCAGCCCGTAGACAGATTGTTTTTACATTAAAGCTTGCAGCGGAGACTCCGAGGCTATTGTCAGTGCGAGCCGCAATGCTGCCGATAACGTGGGTGCCATGCCCGTGGACGTCGCCGGGGGAATTGTCCCGCGGTCCATACTCTTCTCCAACGGCTGGCGTTTCATCGGTTAATGTATAACTGACAAAATCGTACCCGATAACATCGTCGATATAGCCATTGTTGTCTTCATCAATACCGTTGTTGTCGGCGGTCGTAAACTGATCGTCGTGATCGATATCTTCCGCGGAGTTAATTTGGATGTTTTGGACTAAGTCCGGGTGGAGAAAGTTAACCCCGGTATCGATGGTCACTGCTAAAATTGTGCTATCGCCCCGTTGTAAATCCCATGCCTGTTTTCCGTGACAGGAATCGATCCCCCAAGAGTTTTGTCCATTTAGCGCCCAATCGTTGGGTTGATAGGAAACTGTCCGAAACGGGATTGGCGAAGCATCATCGACTGCATTGGAAAGCTTGAGTTCGGCAGCCAACGCCCATAAATCCTCCTCCCGGCTCAGTTTCGTTTGTTTCGGATCGATTACAATCTTGTAATCGCGGTAGAGATTATATTCATAGAAGTAACGGTTACGTTTCGAAATTGGGTCATGGGGAATCAGCGGTAGCAGAGCTGTAACATTGTATCTGGTAAGGATTTCATCAATTTTCGGGTTTCCGACCGGGGCTAAGATTGTTCCATCTTCCAATTGAGGAGTATTCTCCGAGAACGCAGGTGTTATGCGGAGCCATACCCGATTGGGTGTATATTGTGGAATCGCAAACGCAACAGAAGCAAAGAATACGAAAACCAAGCGAAGTAGTAGCGACAACTTCATTGCAACCTCACGAAACATTGTTAATCGGAGTATCTCCGAGTTACTGGCAGGGTAACCATAAGGTAGCGTTTTCTTATCCACATTTTGCAAATCGAAATCCAAGCTTAACATATTTATCATCAATAATCTTTATTTAAATGCAAACCAACCATCGAATTCCCTTTGCATTACACGGATTCGATTTTTCATCGATTCAGAGTAATCGAAAACCTTTTTTGTATATTGTATTTCAGCGTGTTAGTAATAATCTTCGATTACTGGATTCCTAAACATGCATATCGTCAATATCGACAAAGTAAAATCGGGTGACATTCTCGGAAAATCACTTTTTTCAGGAACAGGTGAACTTTTGCTTGCTTCTGGATTTCGGTTGGATGATGGCGCATTGGATGCAATTCGCCGTGCCGGCTACCGGCACATCTATTTGATGGATGGCGATAGCATCGAAGCGATTCCTCAAGACGTCATCTCGGAAGCTTCCCGTTTGGGTACGATATCCGCTGTCCGTAACGCATTCATTGAGGCGCAAAAAGCGCTGCAGGAGGCAACTTCGAAAGCGAAGAGTGCGTCTGATACTGGGGTAAACATTGCGGAGTTAAAGCGGAGTGTTGATATCACCGCTCTGAAACAACAAGTATCCGACTTAATACGTGACATTATCGATCAAAATAGTCGGGTATTCAATTACATACCTGTCAAATCAAACATCGACTATGTTTATCAGCATGCGACCGATGTCGCTTTGCTTGCATTACTGCTGGCACAGGAATTTGGTTATTCGGTGCGTGACATGTATGCCATCGGGATCTCAGCTCTTCTCCATGATATTGGAAAAGCGATCTTTCCTGTACTACTTGAAAAATCCGATGCTCAAATGACGCGAGACGAGCGGATGATGTACCGGGAACACCCCACTTACTCGATGTTGTTGCTGAAAAAAAGTTCACCGCAGGCATACATCGAGCATGCAACCATCCTGCAACACCATGAACGGGTCGATGGCTCTGGCTTTCCACAAGGTTTAAAGAGCAAAAACATCCCTCCGATTTCTGCCAATGCTCTGGATCGAAAAGAAAAAATGATGATTCGCCATGCCGAAATTCTTGCCGTCGCTGATGAGTACGACAATCTTATGAATGGGCACTCAAAACAATCCTTCTTTACTCCAGAGCAAGCCCTTAGCAAAATGAAATCGGAAGCAGGTAGATTATGGAACAGTTATGTAGTGAAAGCACTTACCCGCATAATCCTACTTTATCCCATCGGTTCAATAGTAGTGATTCGTGAGACAAGCTCGAAACGGTTTGTCGGGTACCGAGGGGTCGTCTACGAAACAAATCAAATCGATCAAACCCGCCCAATTATTCTCTTGAAATGGAACTCAGTCGGTGCACCGATCACTCCGAAAGTGATTGATCTTGCTTATGAAAATGTGGTACGATTGGAAATGGTTTTGGATGTTTCCGATAGTCTGGATAATTGACGCTCAACTGTTTCGTAGAACTATTATAATATACCCACTTCCGAGTATTCGTTTATTATTCTATTCATTCACTTGATTTAGCGTATAATATTTACGACATTACTTCAATGATACCGGCAAACCACCGATAGGCACAGGACACTTACGAAAATGCCGTTACAAAACGCGTCCAACCCCGACAACTTGTTTTCCGCTATCGAACCCGCTCTCATTACCGATATCGGCAGCCGCGGTATTGGCAAACTCAGTTGCCCGGGCGATTTGCAACGCTGTTGCGAACAGTTGCTTACGGCAAACCGGGTAGGGATTGCCACAGGATTTTATCTAACCGACTCGATTGCGAGCGAGACTGATGGGCCATTAGGTGCGCTCTTATTGTCGGTTGGGTTACACCAACTCAAGAAAACGACGGTGGTCATTTCCGACCGCTATACTGCACCACTATTGCGACGCTGCGTCGACGCATTACAACTGCCTTGTACAGTGGCTGTTGCCGATGCCGTCGATTTATCGACACTCGATCATTTAATCGCCATCGAACGAATCGGGCCAGCCAGCGATGCTGCCAGTTACTCGATGCATGGAGTCGCGCTGCAGTATGGCAACGACTCGTTAGCAGATTTGTTTGAAACGGCTTGTTCCCGCGGCATTCCTACGACCGGTATCGGCGACGGTGGTAATGAAATCGGAATGGGAAAAGTAGCAGAATTGGTGGTGAACCATATTCCGCGTGGTGCGTTAATTGGCTGCCGGGTCGCGACCGATTCGTTGTTGGTGTGTGGAATTTCGAATTGGGGAATTTGGGGAATCCTTGCCGGAATGTCGTTCGATACGGGAACAAATCTGTTGCCAACCCGGGCGGTGGAAACGGAGATATTGGAATCGCTGGTGCGGGAAGGGGCAATCGACGGGGTGACAAAGCAAGCGATTGCCACAGTAGACGGATTTACTTTAGAAGAGCAATTTTTGGTGCGCGAACGAATCGAACGGCTTTTAGCGGGATTACCAATTCCCATCGAAAGTCAGGCGTAAGGAGATGGCGAAATGAGTGATGCAGAACAACGAGCGAAAATCGGGGAGCGCATCCGTAAACTTCGCGAGCGCGCCGGTTTATCGCAACAGGAGTTGTCCGACTTATCCGGGATAAGCCGCGTACACCTCTCTGGTTTAGAGCGCGGTGTCAGCTCGCCGACGGTCGATAAGCTGTTACAAATCGCCCGCGCGCTAAAAATGCAAGCGAGCGATTTACTGGAAGGCAACGCTTCGCTCGATGCTTCGCAACGCTTGCCCGATGCCGGTTTCGGAATTTACCCGGCGCTGCAGGAACTGCTCGAATCGGCAAACGATTTGGTATTGTATCAAATCACACCGGATGAAATTGAGTTGTTGAAATCGGTACGATTTCAACAACAGACCTTCCAACCATCCAAACAATTCTTTCTCGATGTACTGCTCGATTTGCGACGGCGGCGGGGACGGAACGGCGAATGAGTTGGCGACCGGTAGCGGTAGAAGACCTGTATCGGGAAGTCGCTGCGGAACTTTCACACCGACGTACCCCCTTTGAACGCACGTCGATCTTGGTTCCCGACCATGCCGCCCGCGAACGCTTGCTGCGTTTTTTACACGAAAATTTTCCAAACGGATTCGCCGGAGTGGAAGTTGTTACCCTCCACAGCTTTGTCGAACGGATTTCGCCCGATCCGCCCCATCCATCGAAAGAAATTCTCCAATTACGATTCCGGAAGTATCTGCATAGTTTGCCGGAGCAGCACCCCTTTGCTCCGTTGCGCCAATTTACCAGCGGTGTCCGCACCTTGATCGCCGCCGCGGAAGAGATGATCGAAGCGGATGTCGAAACGCCGCCAAAGTTGTTATCGGCGGAGTTGATACCCTTTGCGAATGCGTTGTTGGAAGTAAAGTTGTTTGCCCAAAAAGCGCACGTCGGACACCGGGCGGTACAATACCGGAATGCCGCGAATGTCATTCAGAATCTGACTTTCACCGACAGTGCCGCGAGTGTGCTGCCAAGCAAACTAATCTTTGTCGGATTTTACGATTTTGCCACTTCACAATGCGATTTTTTCTTAGCATTAACTCGGGCAATTCGCCGCCGCGATGGCAATACGACTGCGATTTGTTTTCTGCTTCCTACCGCCCAGCTTGCATACGCCGGGTATACGCGCCGTATCATTCCCTTCCTGCAAAAGACATTGGGACTTTCCGAGGCGGGGCTTGCAGACGCATCACGTGCCGATCAGCGTCTTTCGGGAGAGTATTGCGAGAACAAAGCCGAAGCAATTAATGCGCCTGACGAAGCTGGTGAGATTGATGCGCTTTTGCGGAAAGCGGTTGAATATTCCATTGCGGGTATTCCCTATTCGGAGCAAGCGATATTACTCCCCTCACTGGAGCCGTATGATGCCTTGCTACGGGAAGCGGCGGCGCTTCACGATGTACCGTTACAATTTATCGATGGGGCTCCGCTTCATCGTACCGAAGTTGGCAACCGGGTACTTGCGCTGTTGCGATGGATCGACGAACCGGACGAACTCGCGTTTGTCGAATTCGCATTGCGGGCAATCGGAATTCAGGAACTGCCTTCGCAAGTATGGAAAGCGATTCAAAGCGAATACAATACCGACACGAATATCCCGTTGCCGATTCGATTTCAGGCAGTCGCTAAGCGGCTCTCGCCAAACAGCACTGCCCGCTGTAATGCAATCCTCGCTGTTTTACAGTCGCCATCCGGCGAAAAGCTGTGTGAGCATTGGCGTAATCTACTCCAATTATGGCAGCAGGAAATACCATCATCGGACACCGAGCCGTACGATACACTGCGCAAAATAATTACCGAGGCGGCGTTATGGTTTGCCGAAGAGCCTCGGATGGAGAGCAAAGAGTGGCATTCGCTGTTACTGCGAAAGCTGCTTTCCGAACAACAATCGCCCGGAAAAAACCGGGCGGGGGTTTGGGCCGGCAGAATTCATGCTTTGCGCGGGGCGTTGTTCCGGGTAGTTCATCTTCCCGGCGGCGGCGCGACGATGCCGGGTGGCGACAGTGCGGTGTTACCGGAAGCGATTCGCTCAGCATGGAATCAAGAAGCGATTTTGCCGTACTTCGGTACTGCTGCCGACCGGGAAAGCGAAATGCAATGGTTGTTTGCGATGGCAATCGGACAAGGGGAACATTGCGTCGTCACTACGCCCAAGTATACGATTTCAACTGGTACCGAAACCTCCGAATCGCCATTGTTCGACGACTACCGGCGTTCTTGTCATCCACAGGATGCTGCCGGGAAACTGCTCGCGCCGTTAACGAACCGGCTGCAATTAGCCAAGCGGTTCTCGCTTTCGCCCAGCGACGCCGAAGTGTCGCGGCGGCTGAGGTTGCCGACCGGCGTCACTCCCAACGACAACCCGGCGTTTAGCACCACCCAGCTCAAGGTACAGGAGTGGGGCGATTTACAAGGCGTTGCCATTTCCGAAACTCAATTGAACCGGATTCGCGACAGCCATATTCTGGGGAATTTCTTCGAGTGCCCGCTCCGGGGATTGTTTTCACACTTACTTACCATCGATGTTGCCGACCGCGACGATCCGACTGCCCGCTTACTCGGAAAAGTTGTACACAAAGTGTTGGAAAAGTGGCAAAATTCGCTCGCGCTTGCCGAAGCCGCGAATTGGGAAGAGACGATTGCGAGCGCGATCCGCGAAGTGGGTGGCAGAGCGGCGATGAGCGATCCAATCGAATACGCCTTACTTGCGCGTGGAGCGAAATCGAGGCTACTGATCTGGCAAAAACTACGCAAAGAATTACCGGGCGAAGTGGTTCATACTGAGATGGAAAAGTGGATCGGCACCAAAGAGCAGCCTGAGAATATCCCATTGAGTAACGGGGAAAGCGCACCGCTCAAAGGGCGGGTCGATGTCGTGGAAACCATGTCGGATCATACGATCCGGTTACTCGATTTTAAAACCGGGCGAGTCGATACCGAGAAAAAAGAAACTCATACCATTACCCATGTACTACAGGGTCCGCTCTACGCGATTGCCGCCGAGTTGGGAGGGTGGGGACAAGTTGCCGATGTCATCTGGATGTATTTGCATCCCAAAGCGCATACGAATTGGAAGTTATCAGGTGATGAGCTGACAACCGCGAAAACACAAGCCCTCGCATTGGTCGCAACGATTCGGGAAAACACAAAATCCGGTTGTTTCTTCCCCACCCCGGAACCGTTGCCGTTTCATTCGGAATCGGTTTGTTCGCATTGCGATTTTGAAAGCATCTGCGGCGAGCGGGTACAGATTCTTACAGAGAGTAACATAACGAATGTGCAGCGTAATGTAATCGCGGGATTACAATATCGCCGACAATATGAAGCCGTTGCGACAGCGGAGGATGGCGAAAATGAATAATCCTCCCGACCTGAAAGTACGATCACTGGTAACGGCAACGCCGCCGCGCTCCCACTGGCTCTCGGCGGGTGCCGGTGCCGGTAAGACCGAGATTCTCGTTACCCGCATAGCGAATTTAATTGCCGCGGGATTCGATCCAGCAAAAATCATTGCGATTACTTTCACCGAAAAAGCAGCCGGCGATTTGAAGAAACGGGTGATGCAACGCTTGCGCAACGACGCTAAGATGTCGGCGAATGGTCTTCCCGAACAGTTCCACGGCTTGCAACAAATGTTCGTTGGGACAATTCACTCGCTTGCCCGCCGGGTCGTACGCAATGCGCCGCTAACCGCCGGCATCGAGCCGGATCCCGAAATTCTCGATGGGGTGACCGCCGATAAGCGCATTCGGCAAGCGATCCGGAGCTGGCAACGAA